>CANORV010000029.1 GCA_947569245.1 uncultured Mycoplasmatota bacterium
TCCCATATAAAAACCTCGTTTCTTTTTTGTCCAAGAAACGGGGTTCATATCATTTACGAATGCACTCTTTTTTTGAAGGAGTGGATAAAGACAGAGAGGCTATCTTTCTAAGTCCTTTTTTAGTAGCTTAATAGCTACCTTTAATCGGCTTCTAATAGTTGATGGTTTTTTATCTAAAATCACAGCTATTTCTCTACTGTTATAGCCTTTATAGTAATATAGATAGATAACAATCTTATATTTAGTTGGTAGGAACAAGATTGCATCTTTTACATCTATATCTGGAGGTACTATTTGTGAAATAAGAAAAGAATCACTAATAGTATCAACGCTACAACTCTTTCTAGACCAATGAATTAAATGGTTTTTAGAAAGATTAGTACAAGTTTTAATTAACCAGGCCTTAACATGTTCATCATTTTCAAACACTTTATCAGACTCTAGCAATTTAATGAAGGTCATTTGTACAATATCATCAGCATCATCTTTATTTTTAACTAGACTAAATGCTGCTCTATAAACAGTAGCTTTATGCCTATCATAGATACTAATGACATCCTCCTTCGTTTTGTGGTAAGATATCAAAAGTATCACTCCTTCTATATATAATACAATTAGAATACCAAAAACGACGAAAAAAATCGCAATTTGTTAACTTTTAGTATAATATTTACTTTAAAGCATGTCAACTTAAAGATAACAAATAGTTAAAATAATAAAAATTTAAGGCCGAAACAATAACCAGATAAGCAAAAATCTTGCATAAAATAATAAAATGTTATAAACTATATTTATATGTTAGTTTAGAAAGAGGTACACAACATGTCAAAAAAAGAAGTTATAAAAGAAGCAAAAATTGAAAGTGTCAATAAAAATGATAAATTAATAGGAATAATAGTAATAGTATCGATGATTTTAGTCCTTGTAGTTTTAGGAACTTATTTTAATATGAATAAGCACAACATAGAAATAACCAAAACAGATGCTATTAAATTTAAAGAAGAATATGAACAATATAATGATAAGAAGATAAATGATTTAACAGATAAAAAACATGAAACTTTAGATATATCAAGAAATAATATAATTGAATATGCCAACTATAATAAAGTATTTAGTCTTTTAGAAAATGAAACAGCTGTTATCTATTTTGGGACTCCAACATGTCCATGGTGTCGTAATTTAGTTCCAGTCTTGTTAGATGCTGCCAAAGAGGCAGGAATTGATAAAATATATTATCTAAATAATGAAGACAGTAGAGATGAAAAAAAACTTGATGGTAAAAAGATTAAAGTAGAAAAAGAAGGAACAAAAGATTATTATAAATTAATCGAAAAATTGGATAAATTTTTAGGTGAATATAAAGGTTTAAAAGATAAGAAAATAAAAAGACTTTATTTTCCAACTGTCGTTTTTGTTAAAGATGGTAAAGTAGAAGATATTCATATTGGAACTATTCCTGAAAAAGATGAGGAGTTTTCAAGCCTTACTGACAAGGAAAAGAAAAATCTAAAAGAAATTCTTATTGATAAAATGTCAAATTTATTAACTTGTACAGGAGCTTGTTAGTATAAGCTCTTTTACTTTCAAAAAAATTTAATATTTAGAAGTAGGTGGTATTATGAAGTATCATAAAATATATGATGCAACAGGATCATTAGTTTTAGGAATTTTTCTAACTATTTTAGGTGCTATCATTGTAGTATTTAAATCGGATTTATACATTAAAACTGTCAATATAATCGTTTCATGCATTTTAGTAATAGGTATTGTCCAATTTGTCCACTATTTCTTTCGTAAAGAAAAAAAGAAGGATGCCTTTATTAAAAGTATGACCAATTTGATTTTTGCACTTATATTATCTTTAATACCAAGTATCCCACTAGCTATGTTATCACTTACTTTTGCAATGTATATGCTTTCTAATTTTGCTATTAAGTTTATCTGCTTTTTTGTTTTTAGAAACAATGACAGCAAAGAATCGATAAAATCATTATTAATGGCACTGTTATATTTAATAATATCCTTACCACTTTTATTTGCACCAATAAAAAATTTAGAAATAACGCTAATAATTATAGGAACATATTTTATAATGCTTGGAATTTACATTATTTTAGAGCAGATAATGACTTTAATACCAAAAGAGAAAAAAAGAAAATTAAAAAGAAGAATTAGAGTAACCATTCCTGTTATCATCGAAGCAATTATTCCATATACTTTACTTAAAGAAATAAATAATATTTTAAATGAAGAAGATAAGAAACAAGTATTAACACCAATTAATAAAGCAAATGAAAAACCTGATATGGAAGTATATGTTCATGTATCAAATAGGGGATTTAATCGATTTGGACATGTTGATTTGTGTTATAAAGGAAAAATAATTGCTTATGGTAATTATGATGATGAGTCATATCATTTTTTCAATATGATGGGTGATGGAGTAGTGTTTGATACCACTTCAAAAGAAAAATATATTGACTTTTGTATAGAACACAGCAAAAAAACCTTATTCGGTTTTGGAATCAAACTTACTGACAAACAAAAAGTAAATATTGAAAAATATATAGACAAGCTATACTCTAATTTAGTTGAATGGGATCCACCATACCTAAGAGACTATTTACTTGACAAAAATATAAAAAAAGAAGACTATACCGACTATGCTAGTTGTCTTTATAAAAAAACTAAAGCTAATTTTTATAAGTTCAATAGTGGCAAATTTAAAACATTTTTTGTTCTTGGAACCAACTGTTGTTTTTTAGCAGATTCTATCATTGGAAAAAGTGGCATAGACTTACTTAAAATAAATGGTTTAATAACTCCTGGAACATATTATGAATTTTTAAATAGAGAATTTTTTAAGAAAAACAGTATTGTAATTAGTAAAACTGTATACAACAAAGATACAAGAAAAACAAAAAGAAAAATTAATCATAAATAAAAAACTGATAAAAAGAAAATACTTTCTATTTATCAGTTTTAATTTATAAGTCATTAACAACTCCATTAATCAAATTCAAATCAGATGGAATAATGTATTTTATATTAGCAAGATCAAATATGGCAAGAGGAATAATAGCTCCACTTCTAGCACCATCCATCCATTTGGGATTTTGTGGCATTAACTCATATAGTTTTGATAAAGAATAATTAGAATCATAAAAAATCTTTTTAGTACCACTAACATAGTCATCATAACTAAGCATATACTTATGAATACCATCATCAAATAATGTATTATTAACAAGATTAAAATTAGTTAATTTTTCAAACCTTTCTTCTCCACCTGTAAATATACAACAATCGTAATCATTATCAAAAATAACTCCCTTAAGTCTTTGCTTAACAAAATTATTCATATCTTCAATCTTACAAGTAGCTATCTCATCATTGGAATTAGGAAATTCATTTAGAAGGTCACTAACACCAATCATTAAATTTTTTCTATCAACAATCGTATTATTATTAAACGTAACAATTTCAGTAGTCTTACCACCCATATTTATAATTAAGACCTTTTTATTATTGTAATCATTATCCATAGCTTTACCAAGATAATAATTTTCTAACCCATGTGAAATAATATTAAAATGTAAATCTAATGAATCATTAAAGAGTTTTACTAGCTCTTGTTTCTTTTCATAACTAAGACTTCTAAATATACCTGTTACATAAATATGAGTATTGACATATTCCAAATTATATTTATCTTTTAAATATGAAAAGTATTTCAATAATTCATCTTTTTTATTATCACTAATACCTAAGGCTTTATCAAAACCATCTTTAAAATAAAGAGATTTTTCTTCAAGTAATTCTAAAGATTTTCCATCAGTTAGTAAATAAAATTTGATAGTAGAAGAACCTAAATCAACATAATATTCTCTCATTTAAACACCACCTAGCTTTATTATACTATAACAATTCATCCAAGTAAAATGTAAAATTATTGTTAGTATAAATAATAATGTCATATGTTTAATAATTTTAAATCTAATAGCATAATAATAATTATAATATTTGTTTAGAAGGTCTGATTAGATGAAAAAGAAAGAGTTATTTTTATTATTATTAATTATTTTGGTATTAACAATCTTTTTTATTATATTAAATAATATAAGGAGTAAAATTACTAAAGAAAAGGTACTTCGTAATGAATTAAATGAGGTTTTAGAACTCATTAATACAAATAATGATAAGAAAGTAGTGAAAGAACGCCTAGCTAGTACTGTAACAAAAGAAAATTATAAAACAGTAGAATTAGCTTGGAAAAAGTATTTATTTAATATTTATAATGATACGATAAAGATAAAAGAATTATTAGAAGATAAAAAGCTAACTGATATTTTAACAATTGAAAACTATAAAACAGATGGTAAACAGTTCATTAATACCAAAGAGTATATTAAAACTCTTAAAATCAGACTTAACTATTATTCTAATAGGTTATTTTTAAATCTTACTAATGATGGTATGATGAAGTATATAAATAAATCTAATCTTGATTATTATTATATAAACTTGTATAAAGAATGCATAGATCTATATGAAAAAGATTTAAGAAATAGTATTAATGATTTAAAAGAAGTAATTAATAATACTATATACTATCTAGATTCTTGTTTAGAGGTAGTAAACTTTTTGGAAGAATTTGATACTATGTGGCAAGTAACAGATAAAATGGTATTTATTGATGAAAAGATAACCTTAAATTATAATGAATTGTTGAATAAAATAAAATGATTTATCTTTTACCAAAACAAAAATTTTATATAAAGAAATAAATTAATAGTAAAACAATATTTATGTATTCTACACGTATTTTATGTAAAAATGTGACAATAATTTAATAGAAATTACTCCATTTTATACATAGGATATTATTTATACTTGCAAATTTATCACTTTTGTGTTATACTATAGCCACTTTAAATGTTTGGGGGGTTACATTTATGAATGGGGTTAGTATTGAATTAAATAATCAAAAACTAAATCAACCTATAGTAATAAGGGAGAATGAACTGTTTTATAATGCTGTAAAAAGATTGTTTGATATTATAGTTTCGATTATAGCACTAGTTATTCTTAGTCCAATGCTAATAATAATTGCTATAATGATAAAATTAGATTCTAAGGGAAAGGTTATCTTTAAGCAAGAAAGAATTGGTAAAAATGGTAGACCAATATATATTTATAAATTTCGTACTATGATTCCAGATGCAGAAGAAGTTTTAAAGAAACTCCTTAAAGAAGATAGCAAAATAAGAAAAGAATATTCTATTAATAAAAAAATATCAAATGATCCACGAGTTACTAAAATAGGTAAATTATTAAGACGAACATCTTTAGATGAAGTACCACAGTTTTTAAATATATTATTAGGAGACATGAGTTTTGTTGGACCTAGACCATATCTATATCGTGAAATAAAAGATATGGGAAAATATTATCAAAACATTGTTAAAATGACACCTGGATTAACAGGATTATGGCAGGTAAGTGGTAGAAATAATATTGAATTTAAAAATCGTTGTGTGTTAGATAATAAATACCATGAGATACGTGGTTTTAAAACAGATTTAATGATTATAGTAAAAACTTTCGAAGTAGTAATTTTCGGAAGAGGTGCAAAGTAAAAAATAAGAAGAATAAAAAGAATAAAAAATAATTAAAGGGGTACCAATTAATAAAATACACAAAAACTATATGCAAAAACCTATGGTACTTTTGCGTATAGTTTTTTTAATTAAAGGGGGGTGAAGGTCGATGACAGTCGATATTATCTGTCCATTATATAATGCTTATAACTATATTGATTATCTGCATAAATCATTACTTAAGCAAAAGAATGTAAATATTAATAAAATTCACTATATCTTAACAGAGTCAACTGATAAAACGGAAGAATATTTAATAGAAAATGCTATTGATTATGAATTAATTAAAAAAAGTAATTTTTCTCATAGTAAAGTACGAGAAAAAGCTGCATTTAATAGTAAAGCAGATATTATTTGTTTTATTACACAGGATATTATAATAACAAGTGATACATGGCTTAAAAATTTAATAGAGCCAATAATTTCAAATAAGGCTTCTGCATCATATAGTAGGCAAATTTCTAAAAGTAATAATATAGAAAAATATACTAGAGAGTACAATTATCCTGAAAATTCACTTATTAAAAGTAAGGACAAGCTAAATGAACTAGGCCTAAAAGCATTCTTCTCATCTGATGCATCTCAAGCTATCAAAAAAGATGTTTTTGTAAAGCTAAATGGCTATGACCAAAAAGATTTACCAATCAGTGAAGATATGTACTTTTCATACAAAATGATTATGAACAATTACAAAATAATGTACTGTGCTAAATCTGTTATTTATCATTCTCATGACTTTAGTTTAAAAGAGTTATATAATAGATATAAACTAACAGGAAAATTTTTTAAAGAAAACAGATATTTAGATAAATACCAAACAACTAAAAATGGAGGTAACTTAGCAAAATATATTCTAAAAAGAACAATAGCTGAAAAAAACATCAAAGTACTAGTAAGATATCCATTTGATATGGCCGCAAGACTAATTGGAATGAAAGTAGGGAAGATGTAGAATGGAAAAAATAGATTTCGTAATAATGTGGGTTGATGGAAATGATCCTAAATGGCAAAAAGAAAGGTCTAAATATAATCCAGATTCAAATGCTGATGGAAGTATTTATAGATACCGTGATTTCAATCTTTTAAAATATTGGTTTAGAGGAGTTGAAAAATTTGCACCCTGGGTTAATAAAATTCACTTTGTAACTTGGGGGCATGTCCCAGACTGGCTCGATACCAATAATAAAAAAATAAATATTGTAAGACACGAAGACTTTATTCCTAAAGAATATTTACCTACCTTTAATGCAAATACTATTGAACTTAATTTACACAGAATTAAAAATTTATCTGATAACTTTGTGCTTTTCAATGATGATGTCTATCTAATAAAGAAAACTAAAAAAAGTGATTTCTTTTATGGAAATATTCCAAAAGATTTAGCAGCTTTAAATGTTCATTGTCCTAAAAAAAGCTTAATAAGTCAATATTTTGGAATTAATGATGTCAATATTATTAATGAGCATTTTGATTTTAAATCATCAATAAAAAACAATCTGTTAAAATGGTTAAACATAAAAAATGGTAGTAAAAATTTTAGAACAATATGCTTATTGGGCTGTCCGAGATTTCCTGGATTTTACCAGCAACATATAGCTAATTCTTATAATAAAAAGACCTTACAAGAAGTTTGGGAAAAAGAAAGAGAAATATTACATAACACTTGTCTAAATAAATTTAGAACAACAGTAGATGTGAATCAATGGTTATTTAAAGAATGGCAAATAGCAAGTGGTAACTTCAAACCAAGAAGTATTAAATTTGGAAAGTCATTTTATATAGACCGTGATGGCATTGATAAAGTAAATAAAAAAGTTACTAATTACATAAAAAAACAAAAAGGAAAAATTATATCAATTAATGATGGAAAAATGACAGAAGAAGATTTTTTTAAAATAGTTGCGGATTTAGAAAAATCTTTTAATACTACTCTAAGTGAAAAATCAAGTTTTGAAAAATAGGGGATGATAAAATGAAAAATAAAAAGATTCTAAAAAAAGATATTAATAAAACTTTGTTTTATATATTCTTATTAGTCCCTTTTTTTCAAATACCATATTTATATTTCACTTATCAAATACTAGATAAAATTTATATGGCCTATTTAATTGTAGCAGTAGCAATTATTAGTTTGATAGTTTTTATAAAAAAGAAATATTCAAATATTATTAACTATGTTGTAATCCTAATGCTTATTCTTTTTATATCATCTTTTGATAATAATATTAATGTTGCATCTTGCTTTGGTTTATCATTAAAAGTAATAGGTTTATCTCTTCTTTGTGATTATGGAACCAAAGAAGATATAAATAATTTCTTAAGAGCAGTTGAAATCTTTCTTACCATCCTAATGCTTATTAATTTTATAACAATTCTTCAATATCGAGCAGGAATGTATATGAATAGTACAGGATATATCGAAAACTGGTTTTTAGGATATAAAAATACCCATATATTATTTATTATCCCATGTTTGTTAGCAAGTTTTTTAAAAAGCTATCTAAATGATGATAAACTTCATTTGAAAAACTATTTTCTTTTTATCTTAGCTTTTGTTTCGACAATGCTAGTAAATAATAGTACTGGATTAATTGGTTTATCAATAATATCATGTATATTTTTATTTAAAAAACTAACAAATAATACAAAAATTTTTAATATATATAACTTTATTATAGCCCATATTGTTTTATTTGTATCTATCATTATATTACATGCACAAGAGCTTTTTTCCTTTTTAATTGTAGATATACTTCATAAAGATTTAACATTTACTGGTAGAGTATATATATGGGAAAAAGCAATCAGATTTATCAAGGAAAAACAATTATTAGGTTATGGAAATATTTCCTTTGAATATAACAAATACATATATTCAACACACAACATGATTCTTGGAGTATTACATAAAATTGGTTTCATTGGTTTAATAGTTTTCTGTATATTATTCTTTTTAGTAGCAAAAAAACTTTATAAAGAGAGGCATAATAAAATTTGTAAGTTAATATCTTTTACCCTTTTTGCCTATCTAATAATGATGCTAACTGAATATTATAATTTCGAGTATTTTATATATATATTAATCATAGCAAACAATATTGATTATTATGTCAAAGTGAAAGAAGAGTAGATGAATTATGAAAAATATATTACATGTTAATAATACTATGAATATTGGGGGGGTAGAAAGCTTTCTCTTAACTACTTATTCAAATATAGAAAGAAAAAATTACAAGTTTTACTTTTTATGCTATAGCAATAACAAATTTGATTATGAAGATGAAATAAAAAAACTAGGTGGAGAATTTATAAGAATTTCAAATCCAAAAAAGGTAAGTATAATAAAACATTACCATGAACTTTGTAAAATAATGAAAAAATATAAATTTGATGTTGTTTGTTCTCATACCTATTTTGATTCAGCTATTGTTTTACTTGCTGCTTTAAAAAGTAAGATAAAAATAAGAATTGCCCATTCCCATACAACAGAGGGAAACAATAGTGTTAATGCTTTAAGAAGATTTAAATGGAATATTGCTAGATTAATAATTAACATTTGTGCAAATTATAAATTTGCTTGTAGTAAAGAAGCAGGAATTTCTTTATTTAGAAATAAAAAATTTATAGTTATACCAAATGGGATAGATACGAAAAATTTTAAATTTAACTTAAAAAATAGAGTTGATATTAGAAATCAATATAACATAAAAGAGCAAGACATTTTAATTGGACATGTAGGAAGATTTGATAAGGCTAAAAATCACAAGTTTATGATTGATTTACTTGAAAAATTACGCTTAAACAATAAATCATATAAATTAATGCTAGTAGGTAATGGTAAAGAATATGATGATATTATTTCTTATGTTAAAGAAAAAAATTTAGAAACACAAGTTATCTTTGTTGGAAGTGTTAATCAAGCATCATCTTATTATAGTGCCTTTGACTTATTTATTTTTCCATCACTATATGAAGGTCTTGGTATTTCCCTTATTGAAGCTCAAATAAGTGGGCTAAAAGCTATAGCCTCAACAAACGTTCCACAAGAAGTAAATGAAACAGGAAATGTATCATTTTTACCATTATCTATAAATGAATGGTCCACTTATATTAACTCTATTGATTTAACTCGTAATGATACAAAAGAATACATTGAAAAGAGTAAATATAATATTAAAAATACAATAGAAATATTAACTAAAATATATAATAAATAAAAGGCGGTGATGTCTAATTGCGTACTAAAAATTCATTAAAAAATACAAGTATTTCAATGCTAGCTAATATCCTAACAATTATAGTAGGACTAATATCTCAAGCTGTTTTTATAAAAATATTAGGTGAAGAGTACTTGGGTCTTAATGGACTATTTACTAATATAATTTCCATGCTATCAGTAGTAGAATTAGGAATATCATCGGCAATTATATATAATTTATATAAACCTATATCAGAAAATAATATCAAGAAAATAAAGGCTCTTATGTATTTTTATCGAAAGTGTTATCTTATAATATCCATAATCATTTTCATTTTAGGTCTTGCTATAACTCCATTTCTAGAAATCTTTACAGGAAATATAACTATAGACATTAATATTAAACTAGTATATCTCTTATTTGTAATTGATATAGTAGCATCATACTTTTTATCCTATAAAAGATCAATCATAATAGCAAATCAGAAAAATTACATCATTACAATTATCCATATTATATATTTAGTAATATTAAATACTTTTCAAATTGCTATTTTATTAATATCTAAAAACTATTATCTGTACTTAATTATCAAGATAATTATGCGTGTTGCAGAAAATATTATAATTACTATCAAGGCTAATCAATTATATCCATATTTAAAAAATAATCAAGAACAATTAGATGATACTACTAAAAAAGATATAATCACAAAAGTAAAAGCATTATTTTTTCATAAACTTGGAGGCTTCTTTGTCCTTGGAACTGATAACATTATAATATCTAAGTTTTTAGGTGTTATAACTGTTGGTCTATATTCTAATTATTATTTAATAATTAACTCTATTAAAACAATATTTACTCAAGTAATGAATACCTTAACACCAAGTATTGGCAATCTCTTACTTGAAGAAAATAAAGAAAAGAACTATCAAGTATTTAAACGACTATGTTTTATCAACTTTTGGATTACCTTAGTATCTGGTATATCTTTATTAATTGTAATGGATAGTTTTATAACTATTTGGATTGGAAAAAAATATTTGTTTAGTATCAATGTTTTATTTATATTAGTATTTGACTATTATCAAAAATCTATGAGAAATAGCTACATGGCTTTTAAAGAAGCAGCAGGAATTTATCATGAAGATAGATTCGTTCCATTAATCGAATCATTCATAAATATTGTGACATCAATTATTTTACTCAATTACTTTAAACTTGCTGGAGTATTCATGGGAACCATTATCAGTAGTTTAGTATTATGGGGATATAGTTATCCAAAATATGTCTATAAAAAACTTTTTGGTAGAAGTTACTTAGCTTATTTTAAAGAAACAACTTTCTATTTAGTTTTATTTACAATTACACTATATATTAGTTACAATCTTAAAAATTTAATTAATATTGAGAACATATATTTAAGCTTGTTTAATAATGTTATGATTTCAATACTAGTACCAAATATCATAATGTTATTACTATTTTATAAATCAGATAATTTTAAGTATTATATTAATATGCTTAAATCAATAAGAAAGAGGGGGTAAATATGAGAACAGGAAAACATATTAAATTGTCAAAGCATGCTTCTCGTAACAGATTATTTTTAATCCTTGGAATCATATTTGTAACAATTAGTTTTATAAGTTTAGCTGTATTTAGTTATGCTTTATTAAAAATAGATGTAGCACCAATTAAATATTTAGCTACTGGATATACACTTATTTTTATTATTTTTTTAATACTTATATGGGTAATATTTGGAAAAACAAATAAGTTTGTCAAGGTTATAGCATTTATCGTAACGATAATGATGTCTAGTTTTTTAGGATATTCAACTGTATATTTAACTAATACTTATAATTTCCTAAATAGTGCCAAGGTAAGTGAATATGAGACTCTAACGTATTCTGTAGTAGCTTTAAATGACACTAATTATAGAGTTATTGATAATTTAAATAAAAAAACTATTTCGTATTTAAATGATGATTATAAAAGTGACATAAGAAAAGAATTAAATGATAATATTAATTATCAAGAAATACTTAATGACGAATTAGGAAGTCTTCCAACCATCTTATTAGATAGACAAGTAGATGCCATAATTATTGAAAATACGGCTTTGGAACTTATGAGAGAAGAAAATATCGATTTTTCTAATTCAATTAAAATAGTTCATACCTTTAATGTTAGAGTAAGAACTCATAAAGAGGAAGTAGTTACTACTATTGATGTAAAACAAGAACCTTTCATTTTATATATTAGTGGTATTGACCAATATGGAAATGTAAATAGTGTTCGTGGTCGTAGTGATGTTAATCAAATAGTTATAGTAAATCCTAAAACTAATCACATTTTACTTGCTAATACACCAAGAGACTTCTACGTACAATTAGCTGGAACAAGTGGTCTAAAAGATAAATTAACTCATGCTGGACTTTATGGTATTGATAAAAGTATTAATACTTTAGAATCTATCTATGGAATAAATATCAATCATTATTTAAGAGTTAATTTCGATACTTTAATTAAAGTAGTTGATGAAATAGGTGGAATAGAAATCTATTCTGATAAGGCCTTTGTACCATTTACTAATAGAAATGTTTATGTTAATGAAGGATGGAATCATATGGATGGAACTTTAGCTTTAGCCTATGCTAGAGAAAGATATACTTATGTAACAGGGGACCATCATAGAGGGGCTAATCAACAACAAGTAATAACTGCTATCATTAACAAAGTTTCAACATCTGAGGTTTTAATAAAAAAATATAATAGTATTTTAAATACACTAAGTGGAAGTTTTCAAACTGATATGGAAGTTGATATGATTACCTCGTTTATAAAATATCAGTTGGATAAAATGCCAAAATGGACAATAGAATCTATTGCAGCAACAGGATATAATAGTAGTAATTACACTCATAGCATGGGACTTGGCGTAAAACTTTATGTAATGGAGCCTGATTATAATAGTATTGAAAGAGTAAAGGTTAGAATTAATGAGGTGCTTAATGAAGAATAAAAGATATTTATTTGTTGGACTCTTAATTTTATGGATGTTAATTATCTTTCTTTTTTCAAGTCAAAATGCTAAAAGTAGTAAGATAACTAGTGATAAAGTAGTAACTAAAATGATAGAGAGTTATGAAATAATTACTAATAATAATTTAAATAATAGAAAAAAAGAACAAATTATTGATAATACGAGATTTTTAGTAAGAAAAACAGCTCATTTTATATCATATTTTATTCTTGGGATAATTGTTTATTTAATTTTTACAACTTATTCCTTCAAAAAGCCTGTTTTATATACTATTATCTTTTGCTTAATTTATTCTTGCAGTGATGAAATACATCAATTGTTTTCACCAGGTAGAACAGCAAGAGTTTTAGATTGTTTTATTGATACTTGTGGTAGTAGTTGTGGTTGTTTATTGATGAAATATGAAAAAAAATACAGAAAATAATCTGTTTTTTTCTTTTTTTAAATCGGTTTTAAAAATAGAAATAATGGTTTTGAAAGCAGCCTGGAAAGGTAAATCAAGAACTTTTAAAAAATTCGTTTTACGAAAATCTTTTGAATCTTTTATGTAAAATTTTATAACGAATAGAAATATTTGTCTTAGATATGGTATAATAAAGTTAATACTAGCTAAAATAACTTGCAAAATTTAAAGATATGTGCTATAATATGCAACATAAAAGAAGGGGTTGAAAAGTATGGAGGAGTTTAATATATCCGACTTTTTTAAGTACTATTTAAGTAAATCAATATTAGTAGTTTTCTTTATAGTTATTGGACTTATTATTAGTATTTTATATACTAGTGACTTTCAAATACCATTATATAAATCACAGACAAGTTTGGTATTAACCCGTTCTGGTGATACTAATACCATTACAACAACAGATGTATCATTAAATAAGAACCTAGTATCAACTTATCGAGAAATTATCAAAAGTCGTCGTATATTATCAAGAGTTATTGAAAACTTGGGTTTAAAAACAACTGAGAAAGAACTTAATAAAAAGATTAATGTTACAAGTGCCAATGATACAGAGTTAATTATAATATCTGTAGTAGATGAAGACAGTAAAAAAGCTCGTAATATTGCTAATGAGATTGCTTTGGTATTTAAAGAGGAAATTACAGAGATTTATAATATTGAAAATATCAGTATTGTCGATGAAGCTATTAGGGCCAAAGAACCATATAACGTAAGTGTTGTCAAGCAGTATGCCATGGGAATAGGCACAGGTTTTTTATTAGGAAGTTTAATAATAACAGTTATTTTCTACTTTGATGATTCAATTAAAAAGCCAGAGGATATCGAGGAAAAAATAGGACTCAGTGTTTTATCAACTGTTCCTAAATATAAGAATAAAAAGAAGAAAAAGAATAGATAATAAGGAGGGGTAAAATGTATAGTGAATTAGTGTTAAATAATGAACCAAAAGCTGTTATTAGTGAAACGATTAGAACGCTTAGAACTAACTTGCAGTTTGCATCTGTTGATAAAGAACTACATACTATCTTGATTACTAGTAGTATGCCAGGTGAAGGTAAAAGTTTTATTGCTGCTAACTTAGCTGTAGCATTTGCTCAAAGTGGTACTAAGGTTTTATTAGTAGATTGTGATATAAGAAAAGGTAGACAACATTATATTTTTGGAAGTCATAATAAAAATGGTTTATCTAACTTATTACTAGAAGATATAAAAAATAAATATATGGAATATATAAATGAAACAAAGATTAACAATTTATCCGTTATGTTTAGAGGAATGACTCCACCAAACCCATCTGAATTATTAGCATCTGATAAAAATAAGGAGTTAATAAAAATTTTAAAGCAAAACTACGATATTATAATATTTGATTCAGCACCAATTAATGCTGGACTTACTGATTCGTTAATTATGAGTACTTTAGTAGATGGTGTTGTAATAGTAAGTGCTTGTAAAGATACACCAATTAATTTGCTTAATAACACTAAGAAGAGTTTACAAAATGTCAACGCTAATATCTTGGGTGTTGTACTAAATCGTGCTAATGGTGGGGCAAAGAAATATTATGGACATTATTATGGATAGAAAGATAGATCTACATACTCACATCTTACCGTCAGTTGATGATGGTAGTCAATCAGTTGAAGAATCACTTGAAATTATCAATTATTTATATAGTAAAGGAATCACTGATATTGTTTTAACATCACACTATATAAAGAACACCAATTATTCTCATAATCAAATTTCAAGAGATAGACAGTTTAAAGAATTATGTACAAGATTGACTAATCAAAATGTAAGACTGTATTTAGGTAATGAAGTGTATCTATGTGAAGATGTTATTGAGTTATTAGAAAGTCACGAAATTAGTACGATAAATAATACAAGATATATGTTGATAGAATTACCTTTAACAGGATATCTAAATAATTTGCAAAATATTTTATGGGAAGTTTCAAATTATGGAATTATTCCAATTATTGCTCATCCAGAACGTTATCAATTTTTACAAAAAGATAAAAGAAGAATAAGAGAATTATTAGAATTTAATTGTTTACTTCAATGTAATGTTGATAGCATAACAGGTAAATATGGTAAGAAAGCTCAAAAGCTAATGAAATGGTTACTTAAAAATAATCTAGTTCAATTTGTTGCAACAGATACTCATTATGTTGATGAAGATGATGTAATTGATATATCATATAAAAAGTTGAAAAAGTTAGTTGGAGAAAACAGATACCGTGATTTGACTTATATAAATCCTAGTAAAGTTTTAGAAAATGAGGATATTGATGCTCAAGGTAATTTAGAATATATGATTAACGAAGGAAGATAAAAAGCCATAGTAATATGGTTTTTTTAGTATTTAATAAAAAATAATGAATATTTGTAATAATCATGATATAATTAACTATATGAAGGTAGGAGAAAACATGGTTAGAAATAATAAAAAAATATATATTACAATAGTAATATTAGTTGGAGTAATTTTATTAATAGCAACATCTTATGCTTTATGGCAAATAACTTTAAAACAGGCTGATGAAAATAGACTTACGACAAGTTGCTTTAGAATAAATTTTAAAGATCAAGATAGTATCAATTTAACAGATACTTATCCAATGAGTGATGAAGAAGTAAAAAAACTAAAGCCTTATACTTTTACAATAACTAATACTTGTAACACTCATGCAACTTATCAAGTAAATCTAGAAATATTAAATAATACAACTTTGGAAAATATAGGTTTAATAAAAACAAGTTTTAATGAAAAAAGTCCAAGTATCCTAACTGATTATTTAACTGTTGATAATACATTAGAAAATGCAATTACTTCAAGAAAACTAGAAAATGGTTATCTTTTTCCAAATGAAGAAAAGACCTTTACTTTAAACTTATGGATAGGTGAAAGAATAGAAAATCAAGAAGATATTATAAATAAAATGTTTAATAGCAAAGTTACAATTATAACAAGTTTCTTAAAAGAAAAACCATCATATGCATCTGTCATAACAAATTGTAGTAACAACGGATACAAGATGGCAGAGTGCATGTTAGATAACAGTAAATATGATACTGAAAACCTTGTTTTTGATTCTACAAGTGATAATAATTTAAGATATGTTGGAAAAAATCCTAATAATTATATTGATTTTAACAATGAAAAATGGAGAATTATCGGTGTTATGAACAATGTTGAAGATATAACTGGAAAAACATCTTCTCATTTGAAGATAGTTAGAGATACATCAATTGGTGAGTACTCATGGGATTCATCAGCATCTAATATAAATGATGGATATGGAATAAATGAATGGAGTCAAGCTGACTTAATGAAACTTATGAATCCAGGTTTTGAAAATGAGGCAATTGGTGGCAGTCTTTATTGGAATAGAAAATCAGGTACCTGTTATGCAGGAATGTCTAATGCAGTTAAATCATGTAATTTTGAAACAACATGCTTAACAGAAGAATACAAGGAAATGATAGATGATGTCATTTGGCATTTAGGTAGTAATAGTGTATCAGATAAATATAATAATCTAGCTAGTGAATTTTATGAATTTGAAAGAGGAGAAATAACTGGAAAAACATGTAATGTTTGGAGTAGATGTAATGATACTGTTGAAAGAACAACTAAGTGGCTTGGAAAAGTTGGTATTATATATGTATCAGATTATGCTTATGCAACAAATGGAGAATCAAAAAGAGATACCTGCTTAGATATAACGCTATATAATTGGAATAATAGTAATAGCTATTGCTATAATGATGACTATTTATATAAAGGTGTACAGCAATTTTCCTTATCACCATTTTCAAATCCCCTTGCAGCAGGATATGTATTTAGTATTCAGCCAACATTTGTAGCAACAGGACGTGCTAGTTTAGTAGAGAATGTTTATCCAAGTTTGTATTTAAAAGAAAATGTCAAAATAACATCAGGTGATGGCAGTAATGATGATCCATATCATCTTGAATTTACAAATAATTAAAACAAAAAAGAACCTTCTAAAATGAATAATCTTCTTTCTAGTTTTGATACTGTAAAAATTACAAATTCAAAATCAGTATATATAAAAATGATGATTGTTTCTTTAATTTAGAAGGTTTTTATGAAATTACAGTATAAATATTCAAAATGAGTATCAGGCTATAAAAATAATAAGAAAAATAATCAATAATTAAATAATTAAATTGAATAAATTCCCTTGTTAGTAAAAATTATGCAATATAAGGGATAAAGAGTATGTT
>CANORV010000030.1 GCA_947569245.1 uncultured Mycoplasmatota bacterium
AAATGCGATGAATTTGTTCGAAAAAATGTGTCTAAAAACTTGACATAAATTCAATCCATCTTAATCACCCCCTTTCAATGTATCAACACAATGCACATTCACTAATCTATGTTGTATATGTATAATTGCACTTCCAATTACAATTCCTAAAATTAAGAATATAATTAGAAGAATGCACAATGTCTTAATCTTTAATTTCACAATCTTTTTCTTTTTACTTTCAGGTAGTATTCTTTGTGAAACAATATTTCTACCATATTTCTTCTCTAAATAATTCATCATCAAAATCCTTTCTCATCATTAATCTTGGTAATATTCCTTTATCTTCTATTGAATTTTTACATAATAGAAGATAATAGAAACATGTTTGATTTTGACCAATTCTGTGTATTCTTTTTTTACTTTGTTCATATAAATCAGAACTTTGGGTTAAACTAAAATATATTATTTTATTTGATTTTTGTAGATTTAATCCCATACTTCCTGATTGATATTGAATAAGGGTAACTGAATTGTCTTTTTCTTCATAATTTTTTAAATCTTTAATTTGTCCATTTACTTCTGAAATTGGTCTTTCATGTTTTTCAATAATTGTTTTTAATCTTTCTTTTTCTTGAATGAAATTATAAAATACAATTAATCTATCATTTGTACTTTCAAGTAAGTCTTCAAAAGCATCTAATTTGTTCTGATTGTATTGACTACAAATTTGTCTTGCATATAATAACTTTGTTAAACTTGTATTCCCAATCAATTCATCATCTTCAATTGTTACAATTCCATTATCTTTAAATGTTTTATATTCTTTCGGTGTTTTAATATAAATTGGTATTTCTACTTGTTCAGGTAAATCAAAACATTCTTCTGTTTTTTTAAAGATTGCACCATGTTGTCTTAATTTTTCTTTCAATCTTTCAACATTTTTATATGGTTCATCTTTGTTTACAATCCATATTGGAACACCACCAACATCTAATCTTTCCCAATTGATATATTGCTTGTTGTAAACTTCTTTTTTAATATCCCATCCAAGTAAATGAATTTGTGTCCATAGATTCTCATATTTACCACTTGATGGTGTTCCTGAAAGTAAAATTACATTTTCAGCATTTAGTTTTAAAATAAACTTGCTTCTTTTTGCTTTATCATTTTGAATTAATGAACTTTCATCAAGTAGTAGTGTAAATTCTTTTAAATTTAATAATTCTTTTCTTCTAAACACTAAATCATAATTTATAATTCCTACTATTGGATATTTAATTGGATAATTTTGATTTGATAAATAATCATAAGATACATATGTTTTTAATTGTTCTTTATTTGTAAGATCATAGACTAGCACTTCATAATTATCTTTAAAATGATTTATCCAATCAGTTATTTTTGATTTTTGACATATAATCAAATTAATATTTGTTCCAAAACTAATCATTTTTTCAGAACCTATGAATGTTTTCCCCAAACCCATATCTAAATAATAAGCACATTTATTGAAATCTTTTGTTTTTTCTAATGCTTCAATTTGATGTTTAAATAGTTCCATAGTCATAACCTCACTTATATTTGATCTATATACTCATAAAGTTTTTTAGGACTTATATGATATGAATATTTTTCTTTTCCTTCTTTTTTAACAGCAAATCCAAATGGTGCAGTTCCTTGTTGCAGTGATACTCTAACAAATTGTTCAGACTTATGTAATAACCTTGCTGCTTCCTTAATTGGTACATTATATAAAAATGTATCTTTGGATTCATCTTCAATTTCTTCATTGAAATATTCTAGTGGAACATCCAAAACTTCACAAATTTTTTCTTTAGTTGAATCTTTTGGAATATTAATTCCTGATAGATATTGACTGACTGAAGATTTATTTTTACCAATTTTGAAAGCAAGTTCTACTGGTTTTATATTTCGTTCTGTCATAGCAAGTTTTAATTTTTCTGAAAATGTCATTTATATCACCTCTTGTTTTAGTTTAAGTTCTTAAACTTTTTCTGTAAAAAAATATACTGGTATTTCAATTGATAATATTTCAAGTAGCATACATGCTTTATTAATTAAAAGTTGATCCCATGTTGCTTTATTATTAAGTAGATTAGATAATTGAACACTTGATATACCAAGTTCATCTGAAAATGCACCTTCTGTTTTAAAGTATTCTTTTATTCTTCCTCTTAACTTATCATAATTAAATATTGTCTTTTCATCTTTCATACTTTCACCTTCCTTGATACAAATTTCAAGTTTAGTTTCTCTAACCTTGTAATCAAAGTTTAGCATATTAAACTTTTAAAGTCAACGCCTTTTTAAAAATTTCTTTAACTTTTTTTAAGATGTGTTGAATTTCCTTAACTTTTCGTTTATAATAGACATGTAATGATATTTTAAGAAAGAGAGGTTTTAAAAGGAAATGAGTAAATTTACTGAACGATTAAATCGTGCAATGACAATAAGAAATATGAAGCCAATTGATTTAGCAAATAAATCTGGTGTATCCAAATCAAGAATTAGTCAGTATATGAATGGTTTATATGATGCAAAACAAGATGCTTTATTTAGACTTGCCACTGCTCTTGATGTTAATGTTGCCTGGTTAATGGGTCATGATGTTTCAATGGAAGTTGATTATGATACGATGCACAAAGAAATTGAAATATGTGAACAAGTACAAAACATTTATGGAAAAGATGCATTTGAATTGTTATCCACATATCTAACCTTAAATAATGATGGTAAGCAAGCAGCAATTACAATGCTTCAAGGACTATCTAATAATGATAATTTTAAAAGTTAGTGTGTCACCTCTGTGTCATTATTGTGTCACTGCTAAATATAAAGGTGTCACATCATAAATGATAAGAAAACAAGGGGAATAATCAAAATTCGTGTCACTGTGTTAGATAAATACAATTTCTTTATATTTTTTAATTTTTTGAAAAATATATAAAAAATATAAAGAAAAAATACTTATCACACTGTCACAGTGTCACAATAAGGAAGGAATGAAATAAAATTGATTATAAATATTATAAAAAGAATAGTTAGTATATTCACTGGATTAATGACAATTAGCAGTCTAATTCTAATTTTTACAGAAAAAGAAATGGAAATAAAAATAACATTTTTTATAATCTTTTTAATATTTAGTGTAATAACTTACTACTTAAATAAAAAGAAAAAATATTACAAAGATAATAATATTATTACACCAAACATACCTAAAGAAATACTAAATGATTTAAAACATTCACATGATAAATCACAAATAGATAATTTAGTTAGAATTATTGAAGAATCATATAAAATCATGAAAAATACAAAAAATATTGAAACATTATGTGAAAGATATGATTTAGCAATGCAAAAAATATATACTTTAAAAGAATTGGAACTTATAAAGGAATATAATGCTAATCCAAATGCAGATTATTTTATTTCACTATTTACTTCTAATTACTATACATTAATCAAAAAATGTCACGATAGATATTTAGGTGAAGTTAAAACACAAAATTCAAAGGAAACAAGAGAAAAAAATTTTTGGTCAACACTTGCAAAATATGTTGATGAATATACATTACAAGATATAAAAGATATGAATAAATAAAAAAAATCTAGTGCTGGTCACACTAGATAATAACAATCACTATCAAAATGATTATTACCCTAAAATCATTTTATCATTTTGTTAGTGAAATATCAAGAAAGGAATTTGATAAAATGAAAAATCCAAATGGTTATGGATCTGTTGTTAAATTATCAGGAAATAGAAGAAATCCTTTTGCAGTAAGAAAAACCACAGGATGGAATGAAAAAGGACATCCAATCTATTTAACAATTGGTTATGCACCTACAAGAGAAGAAGGGAATATTATGTTAGCATTATATAATAATGATCCCTATGATGTAGATGCAGTTAAAGTTACATTAAAAGAATTATGGAAATTATTTCAAGAAAAGAAACTTTTAAAATTAAACAAATCAACTAGAGGTTCATTAACTTCAGCATTTAAACATACTAAAAAATATCATGATATGAAATATAAGGATTTAAAATCATTTCATATGCAAGATTGTATAGACAATTGTGGTTGTGGATATTCCACACAATGGGCAATTAAAAATTTATTTGGACATTTAGATAAATTTGCTTTAGAATTAGATGTTATAAATAAATCTTATGCACAATTAACTACTGCTGAAAGTATTCCTGAAACAACTAAAATTCCATTTAGTGAAGAAGAAATTAAGATATTGTGGGAACATGAAAAAGAAGAATGGGTTGATTCAATATTACTATTTTTATATACAGGTTTTAGAATAAGTGAATTGCTAAATATAAAAATAGAAGATATTGACCTTGCACAAGGCACAATACAAGGTGGTACAAAGACAAATGCTGGTAAGAATAGAATTATACCTATTCACCCTAAAATCTTTCATATAATTAAATTTAGGGTGCAATCTGGACAAGTTTATTTATTTGAACTAGATGGAAAAAAGTTATCAAGTTATCTATATTATAAAATATGGGATGAGTTAATGGAAAAATTTAAAATGGATCATACACCACATGAATGCAGACATACATTCAGAAGTAGATTAGATTCAGCAGGTGCAAATAAGAAATGTATTGATATGTTGATGGGTCACAAATCCAAAGAAGTTGGTGAAAGAGTTTATACACATAAAACACTTGAAGAACTAAAATATGCAATTGAACTAATAACAAGTTAGTAACAAAAAAGAACCCCAACCCTTTATTTGTAAGGGTTGGGGTTTAATTTCAAAATATAATATCATATTTTATATTCATTAGCTATATTTTTATTTCAAAAACAACTTAAAAATGTGCATTTTCTTATGAAAACGCACATTTTGTATTGTAATGCACTTAATTGTGCACTTTACTTAGAATTTAACGAATTTTTTAAAACCAAATAATATGCTTATTAAAAATTTCATAACTATCTAAACTGTAGATACTACTTATACTTACAAATATCACGCAGACTACAACCATCACATTCTGGTTTTTGGGCCTTACATTTATATCTTCCAAAGAAAATGAACTGATGATGCCTCTTTGACCAATTTTCTTTTTTAAACCTTTTTTGAAGCTTCATCTCAATGGTATAGACATCATCATTTTGATAAACTAAACCGAGCCTTTTAGAAACCCTCTCAACATGGGTATCAACTGCTATAGCTGGATAATTATATAAAACACTTAAAACAACATTAACTGTTTTTCTACCAACACCAGGCAGTTTTTCTAACAATTTACGATCAACAGGCATTATAGAATTATAATCATCAACTAATATAGTAGCTATTTGCTTTATAAAAACTGCCTTTTTTCTAAACGTTCCAATAGGTTTAATAATATCCTCAATATCACATAAATCAGCATTTTTTATTTTTTCTAAACTGTCATACTTTCTAAATAAAATATCAGTAACTTGATTAACTCTTTTATCAGTAGTCTGAGCACTCATAACAACTGCTAAAAGTAACTCATAATCTTTACTAAAGTTAAGTTCACAAAAAGCATTAGGATATAACTCTTCCAAATACGCTTCAATTTTTTTTACTCTCTCATTCATCATCTTCATCCAACCAATTATACTCAAACACTTGAGGTTTCTTACTATTTTTCTTTTCTTCTTTGTATTTATTTTTATACTTATAAACATCCTCTTTGGACTTAAATCCCTTCTTACCCCATTCATAAAGAATTGTATCAATATAACTCATATTATAAACAGAATTAAGACTAGCTTCCCTAACTGCCTCAATTATAATTTCCTCTTTTGTTCCACTACTTATCCAAGTCTTAACCAACTCAAGCTCCATTGGACTAAGAGGTCTACCAAATTCATCTTCAATTATTTCATAAATATTAGTACTTTTAACACTACTACTATCAACAGAATTTATCTTATCAACAACAATACTTGAAACCTTACTATAAAAATATTCCAAAGACAAATACTCCTCCATTACTCCCTTTTCATTTTTAACAACCTCAACATTTATCAATCCTTTTTCCGTAAGTGTTCCAATTTTCGTCATAATATCAGTTATACTATAACCTATATTATCAGCAATCTTCTTTGGATTAAAGTAAAAACTATCTCCCAAATTAGAAAGATAAATTAAAAAAATAAAATCTTCAAAACTAATATCAAACTTATCATACATTTTAAAAAGATAGATTGGTACAACAAAATTACCTTCCCTTAATAAATCAATTAATTTAGAATTCTTCACTATATCACCACCAAAGACATTGAATTTAAAACAAAGTATATCAAAAAAAGTATAAAATGTATATAAATACTACAAATATTTACACATAATATACTCTTTAATAGAATCAAATTCATTAACAAGCCTACCAATAATTATTTCCTTTTCCAAGTCAATATAAATATCTTTTATAAAATCAGCTGGTTCTTTATTCAAAATATCACCAATTTCATTACCAGAAATTTTTATATCATTCCTTGATTTAATAGGTAATTCATTGTACTTTTTAGTAATAGTTGCTTTATCAATACCTTTAATATTACCAACAACACTATTGACATAAAGTCCATACTCATATAAAACCATATTATCTAAGTTATTAAGTTCAAAAACTTTAATAATATTTTCCATTTGTTCCTTTTCAACCTTTGTAAAAGGATATTTATCACAAACATCAAGCCTAGCCCAAACACTTAGTAAATCGTCAAAATTATCAATTTCACTCAGTTTTTCTATTTCTAAAACCTGAAGCAACCCTAATTCATTAAGTAAATTAACACCATGTAAAACGTTACTACTTGTAAAAATTTTATCAAGTTCTTCTTTCTTTCTATAATAAGATAAATCTTTTAATAATTCTTTATTATTAATAATAGCCTTAATTACATCATCTGAAAGTTCAAAATTCAATATACTGGCAAATCTAATAGCTCTAAGCATTCTAAGTGAATCTTGACTAAACTTACGATTACTATCACCGATTGTTTTAATAGTTTTATTTTCTAAATCTATCTTTCCACCAAGATAATCTAAAACTTGACCGTTACTATCCATAAGTAAGGAATTAATAGTGAAATCTCTTCTAACCAAGTCTATTTCTAAATCATTAATATATTCAATTTCTACTGGTTTACGATTATTAATATATTTTATTTCCCTTCTAAAAGTTGTTATCTCGTATCTTACATTTCTAACTATAACAGTAACACTACCATAATCTTCATTAGATATTTGAACATCATTAAAAATCATTTTTAAATCAACAGGTTTAGCATTAGTACATATATCTACATCAACAGAATCTATATTTAATAAATAATCACGAACAAAACCACCTACAATATAAGCTTTAAATCCATAATCTTCTATTTTTTTTAACAATTTTAAGGCATCATCTAGCATTTTATCACCATATAAATTATATCACAAATATGCTAAAATCAACAGACTTTAACCCTATTTTACTAGTTCATATGTCCAATCCAAAATACCGCCCATATCATAAACATTAGTATAGCCCAAATCTACTAAATTTTTAGCACTTTGCAAACTTCTTGCTCCACTACGACAATAAACAACAATATTAGTATTTTTATTAATAACAATATCCAAAATTTCATTACTTAAATTAGCAAGTGAAATATTAATTGCATTTTGAATGTGACCACTAGCATACTCATCTTTTTCACGCACATCAATAATTACATATTTTCCAGTTGTAATATTATTATAAACCTCGATACTAGATATTTTTTTTACTTCTTTATCATATGCATTAGAGCAACCAACAATTAAAATTAAAACAAACAATAATAATATCATCTTTTTCATAAGTCCTCCTATCTATATAAAGAAAAAAGCCATCACTGGCTTTTTTTACTATTTGTTTACTGCTTCTTTTAATGATGAACCAGCTTTGAAAGTTACTGCTTTTCTTGCAGGAATTTTTACAGTAGCTCCAGTTTGAGGATTACGTCCTTCACGAGCAGCTCTTTCTGATATAGCAAAAGTTCCAAAACCAACTAGTGGTACTTTATCTCCATTAACTAATGCTTCTTTAACAGTATCTTCAAAAGCTTTAACAGCACGATCTGCATCAGCCTTTGTTAATCCAGCTTTTGTTGCTACTTCTTCTACAAATTCTACTTTTTTCATGTAATAAAACCTCCAATAATTTCTATTAAGCATATCTACCATGCTTACATATACAGAATAGCATGAAAAACATACAAAAGCAAGCTATTTAACAAAAAAAGATATAAGTTTATCCAAAAAATTATATCTTTTAATATCTTTATAATACAAACGCAATCATGTTATTGCTTCCCTTATTAACAATCTTAGTTAAAGTATTTTGTAATTTAAATCGAATATTATCTGGCATTAAACTAATTTTAGATTGAATTCCCTCCTGTACAATAACATCTAAACTTCTACCAAAAATTTCACTTTTCCAGATATTACCTGGTTCTACTTCATAATCCTTCATTAAATAATTAATTAGCTCCTTACTTTGTAATTCACTACCAATAATTGGTTCAAATGTCGAGTTAACATCTACTCTAATCATATGAATAGAGGGTGCTGTTGCACGTAATTTAACACCATATCTAGAACCTTGTTTTGTAATTTCTGGCGTATCTAACTTCATATCATCAAGAGATGGACTTGCAACACCATATCCAGTTTGTTTTACCATTTTTAATGCATATTTAACTTGATCATACTCACGTTTTGCTTCATTAAACTCTTGAAACAATGAAAGTAATTGAGCTCTATTAGTAACATCTACCTTAATAATTTCTGTTAATATTTTATTATATAAATCATTTGGTGCTTCTAATGAAATAATAACCTCACCAGTAGATGGATCAACCTCAGATAAATAAGCTTTAGATATTTCATCAACTCCTAAAAAATGATCACAAATCATATTTACATCACGTAACTTATCAATTTCTACAACACTCTCACGAATTGCCTCAATATATTTTCTTTTAACTTCGTGTTTATGACTAAGAATAGCAATCCACTCAGGCATATTAACTTTTACTTCTAAAATAGGAAATTCATATAGTGCCTCTCTTAATATATCATACATATCTTTAGTAGTCATATTTTCAATATTCATAGGAATTACTACAACATTATATTCTTCTCTTAAAGACTCTGCTATTTTTTCAGTTTCAGGAAGCATTGGATGTGTACTATTTAAAACTACAATAAAAGGTTTTCCTATTTCTTTTAATTCTTTTATAACACGTGTTTCCGCTTCTAAATAATCACTTCGATTAAATTCTCCAATTGAACCATCTGTAGTTACAACAACACCAATTGTTGAATGATCTTTAATAACCTTTTCAGTACCAACTTCGGCAGCTTCACTAAAAGGAATTACCTCATCATACCATGGAGTTTTTACAAGTCTAGGACCATTTTCATCTTCAGATCCTTGAGCTTTATCAATTAAATATCCAACACAATCAATCAACCTTATATTACAATCAAAATCATCTATCTTAATTTTAGCAGCATTATTAGGAACAAACTTAGGTTCAGTAGTCATAATAGTTTTACCTTGTGCACTTTGGGGAATTTCATCAAGAGCTCTCTTTCTTTCATACTCATCTTCAATATTTGGAACAACTAAATTTTCTACAACTTTTTTTATAAATGTACTTTTTCCACATCTGACTGGTCCTACTACACCAAGATAGATATCTCCACCTGTACGTAAGGCTATATTTTTAATAATATCTGACTTTTCCATACTTTCAACTCTCTTCTTATATATTTTCATTTAACTATATGTAAAAATAAAAGAAGAAATTCCAACGAATTTTCTAAAAAGGACTTATTTTGTCAAAGAACAATGATCAGAATCAAATTTTAATACAAACAAAAGTACTATTACTTTACTACTATAAAAAAGGATTTCAATCAATAATTTTAGCAAATAATGTTAAGTAAAAGGTTATTAAAAATTACCATTTAAAATATATTTTTAATGATTTTCTTACTAAACCATCATCTTTTTTATATCTTTCTTTTTTTATATCAGAAAAAATTCATACGTAATAACACCCATAAAAGTATCCTAAAAAGTATCCGTTTTCCACAATAAAAAAACTAGTAAAAACTAACTAAAGTCTCTACTAGTCATTTATTCTAATACCATAATAACGTGGATACAGCAAATAAATAATAAAAAATTTACAAAAAGTATAATTAAATCATTTTATCTAAATCACTAGGCACATTATCCTTAAGAATTGCCCCAACTATTTTATCTTCTTTTTCCTTAGAAACAGTTTTTCCTGTTAAAGAAGAAATTTCTTGAACCAAATCATGAAGTACTTTTTCATCTTTCATATTAGAATTTTGAAGTTTATTAGCAAGAGAAATTATTGTATTTTTATCAACACCAGACTTATCCTCTACTTTTTTAAAAAAAGAATCTCCAAACATAAAAATAACCTCCTACATCATTATATGTAAGAAGCTATTCTTTGCTAATTATTTTATTTATTTAACTTTTTTTCATATTTTTCACGTTTTTTTCGAAATTCTAAAGATTGTTTTTGATAAAATTCTAAAGAAACTTGTTTTTTTTCAAGTCTTTCATCAAGTAACTTCTGAGCTCTATCTAACCCCTCTAGTACAGTTTTAGGATTTTCTCTTTTAAAATTAAATAATCCCATTACTCTTCACCCCTATTCTTAAATTGAATAACAATTGGTGTACCTTCCAACTCTAAGTTTTCACGTAATTTATTTTCTAAATACCTTTCATATGAAAAATGAACAAGACCCTTATTATTTACATGAAAAGTGAATTTTGGTGGCCTAGTACCAGACTGATTTGTAAAATAAATTTTAAGTCTTTTTCCCTTATAAGATGGAGGTAAATTAAGCTGATATGCATCATTAATAACTTCATTTAAAACACTCGTTTTAAACTCTCGTTTAATGTTTTCTGAGACCTTTAACACCTCAGGCATAAGTGTATGTAATCTCTTCTTAGTTAAAGCAGATAAATAAACAATTGGGGCATAACTTAAAAATTGAAACTCACTACGAACATACTTTTCGAATTCCGATATTTTAGGACTTTCTAAAGTATCCCACTTATTAACAACTATAATAATCCCCTTTCCTTTTTCAAGTGCATAACTAGCAATATGTTTATCATGTTCAATTATTCCTTCCTCTGCATTAATAACAAGTAAACATAAATCACTTCTATCAATAGCTCTAAGACTCCTAATTAAACTATACTTTTCAACAGCTTCATAAACTTTACCCTTTTTTCTCATACCAGCAGTATCAATTACAACAAATTCTTCACCTTGATACTTAAAAGAAGTATCTATAGAATCTCTAGTTGTTCCTGCTACATCACTTACTATAACTCTATCCTCATTTAATATTGCATTAATTAAACTACTCTTTCCAACATTTGGTCTTCCTATTACGCAAAATTTTAATCTAGTATCTTCATCTATGTCATCTATCTCTCTAAATCCTTCTGTAATACTATCTAAAAGTTCACCAATTCCGATATTATGTTCTGCACTAATCCAAATATAATCATCAAACCCAAGTTCATAAAAATCGTATAAATGCTCTTGTGATATCTTAACATCAACTTTATTTACTGCAACAATTACACGCTTATTACTTTTTCTAAGCATATCTCTTACAGCAAAATCATTCTGAGTAAGTCCCTCTTTTCCATCAACTACAAAAACAATTACATCAGCATCATCAACTGCAATTGATGCCTGAACCTTTATTTCATCATTAAAAACCTCTTTAGAAACATCAATTCCACCAGTATCAATTAAATTAAACTTGTAATTTTTATAAAATGCTTCACTATAAATTCTATCTCTAGTAACTCCAGGAGTATCTTCAATTATTGATATCTTGGCACCAACGATTTTATTAAAAATTGTACTCTTTCCAACATTCGGTCTACCCACTAATGCAACAGTTGGCATTTTCATACCTACCACCTCAATTTCTACATGTATTATAGCAAAAAAGTTATCATAAGTAAAACATTTTTAAACTCCTATTTACTTATGATAACTTAACAGCTTTATTAATAATTAAATTAGCTTCCTCTTCATGAACAAATTCTCCAAATTCAATAAACTTTAAAGTTAAAAAAACATCATCAACCACCTTATAAAAATATCCATCGTAATAATAATTGGGCTTTAAAATACCGTAATCTTCATATTTAAATAATATCTTACTATCAAGATAAATAACTGTATTTAACTCAACCCCAATATGATACTCATCAAGCCGTTCAAATTCTAAAAAGAAAATATTATAAGCCTTATAAGCAGTAAGCTCATAATAACCATAAAATTTTCCTTTTAAAATTTTTTTTAATTTTAAAACCATATCACCCAAAAACTTCTTAATACTTACCTCTGTATCTAATTCCGATAAATCACGTTTTTCATCAGTTACAAGCCATACATTAAAATTATCTTCATCAATAATTTCTATTTTCAAGATAACCACCCAAAATATTGTATGTAAATTAAAATAAAAAGGCACCCTAAATGGCACCTTAAATCAAATCATCTAAATCACTATCTACTAAACTATCAGTTGCACCTTTTATGTCCTGTTTTTCTGTCAATAAACTCTCAATCTTATTTAATACTTCTTCTCTTCCAAGTTTTGTAGTACTAGAGAAAAGTATCAAATCATCACCAACAACTAAATCGAGTGTATTTAAAATCATATTTTTATTACTATTCTTTTTACTTCCACCAACTTTATCAACTTTAGTAGCAATAATAGTAACTGGAATATTATAATACTTTAAAAAATTATACATAAGTAAATCATCTTCTGTAGGCTTTATTCTAAAGTCGATAAGCATAAAAACACGTTTTAATTCATCCCTTTTTTCTAGATATTCTTCTATCATTTTTCCAAATTTTTCTTGAGTTCTTTTATCAACAGCTGCATATCCATAACCAGGTACATCTACTAAATAAAAATCATCATTTACTAAATAAAAATTAAGTGTCTGTGTTTTTCCAGGACATGATGAAATTCTAGCCATGTTTTTTCTATTTACAAGTGTATTGATAAAACTACTCTTACCAACATTACTTCGTCCTACCAACATGAATTCGTGCTTACCTGAAGTTGGATATTGACTTCTTCTAACAGCCACTATTTTTAAATCAACATCAGTTACTTTCACTAATATCTTCCTCCTCTATATATCTTTTACATACTCTATCTAAGTCATTTATCAAAAGTTTAGCTTCTTCCATTGTCGTAACTCTAGCACCACTTGCCATTTTATGTCCACCACCATTATACTTTTCAGCAACGGTATTAATAACTGGACCACGTGATCTAATATTTATTTTAACTATATCGTTCTTTTTATCTTCAGAAATCATAGCCCAAACTAGTATTTCATCTATATAATTAAAATTATTTACCATATTACCAGCACTAGCAGCATCAGCTTTAAACTTTGTTATAATATCATTAGTCAAAATAACATATCCAACACCATTATCAGTAATAAGCATATTTTGAGATATATATCCTTGAAGTCTCACTTCATTCATGCTTCGCATATAAAGATTTTGATATAGCTTTTCAACATTAAGATTATAATCTTTTACAATTTTACCAACAGTTAAAAATAACTGGTTACTGCTATTAAAAATAAATCTATTTGTATCAGATACAAGTCCAACAAATAATTTTTCCATAACCTCTTTATTAGCTTTTAACTTTGTTGCATATATAAAGTCAATTATTAATTGACAAGTAGAAGATGCCTTATCATCAATTAATTCAAGTGTACAAATTTCTTCAACAAAAGGATGATGATCAATTTTGATTGACTCCTTAAAATCAGCTGGTACAGCACCATCTATTCTTTTTTTATCAGGAGTATCTAAAACAATTAAAAGACTATTAGAAAAATCAACTGTTTCATCTAGCTTATCTAATTTTCCCAAATAACCAAACTTACAACTACCATTTCCAATAGCATACACTTTTTTTTCAGGAAATGTTAGTTCAATTGCCAACTTTAACCCCAATTGACTTCCCATAGCATCAGGATCAACACCAATATGTCTACTGATAACAATGGTATCGTATTTCTTAATCATTTTATATATTTTTTTCCACATAAACTATTATTCCAATCTATAAAGCAAAGCTTTAACTACTTATTATTTCATTAATAATGCAAGAGTATCACGTGCAATCATTAGTTCTTCATTAGTTGGTACAACAAAAACTTTAATCTTAGAACCCTTGCCTGTAATATTTTTAAACTCTCCCATAACATTATTTTTTTCTTCATCAATCTTTACACCAAGACATGCCAATTTGTCAATTATCATTTTACGTGTTGGAATTGAGTTTTCACCAACACCAGCTGTAAAACAAAGTACATCAATTCCTTCGAGTTCAACATAATAATTAGCAATATAGTTTACAACTGTTCTTACATACTTATCAAGTGCTAATTTACATTGTTCATCACCTTTGTTAATACCTTCTAAAATATCTCGAACATCACTATATTTTTGACTCAACCCGATAAAGCCAGATTGTTTATTAAGTGCTGCTATAACTTCACTTGCATTTAGTCCTTCTTTTTCCATAACATAAGGAATAATAGATGAATCAATATCACCACTACGAGTTCCCATCATAATACCAGCAAGTGGTGTAAATCCCATTGAAGTATCAACACATTCACCATTTTTTATAGCAGATATACTTCCACCACTACCTAAATGACACACTACCATTTTTAAATCTTTTTTTCCTAAATGTTCACTAATTAAATTACTAACGTATCTATGACTGGTTCCATGTGCACCATATTTACGAACACCATATTTTTTATACCACTCATAAGGAACTGGATACAAATAACTAATTTTATCCATAGTTTGATGAAATGCAGTATCAAAAACAGCAACCATTGCAACATGAGGTAAAACCTCTTTAAATGCTTTAATTGCCAAAACATGTGCTGGATTATGAAGTGGTGCAAAATCTTTTAAATCAATCAAGTCTTGAATAACTCTATCAGTTATAATAACCGATTTTGTATATTTTTCACCACCACTAACTATACGATGACCAACACCTTGTATCTCATCAACTGATTCAATTATTCCTAAAGTAACAAGACGATCTAAAAGAATTTGAACAGCTACCTTACAATCAGGCATATCTATTTCTTCAACAATTTTTTCTCCATTATATTTTATTGTATAAAAAGAATTTTCTATTCCAATTCTTTCAAAATTTCCAGAAGCAATAAGCTCCTCACCATCCATATTATATAAACTAAATTTTAAGGAACTGCTTCCTGCATTTATCGAAATAATTTTCATATATCTTCCCTCTTTCTGTCATATCTATTATACTATTAGTTTAGTAATTTAACAAGTAAAAGCAACATGTAAACTAGTAACACTATTATTATGTAATACTATTTGCTTTAATCATTACTACTATTAAAAATAAAATACTTTTAACAATATATTTATTAAAAAAAAATCGAATCAATCAAATCCGACTTTTCAAACTACATATTTTCTTTTATCTTAAAAGTATCTCGAGCTATCATTAACTCTTCATCAGTTGCAATAACATATGAAGCTATCTTAGAATCTTTAGTAGTAATAATACCTTCTTTTCCTTTTCTTACAATAGTCTCACGATTTTTCTCTTCATCGACAAAAATACCAAGTGGATAAAGTTTCTTCAAAACTTCACTTCTTATAATATCATCATTTTCTCCACCACCAGCTGTAAAACAAATAGCATCTATATTTCCACCGATTTTAACATAATACTTAGCAATGTAATCAACTATTTTATTAGTATACATATCAAAAGCCAAAACCGCTTTTTGTTCTCTGGCTTCAAAAGCACGGTCTAAATCACGCAAATCACACATACCAGCAATTCCTTGAAGTCCGCTTTCCTTATTAAATATATTATCCATTTCAGAAATAGTTAAACCTGTCTTTTTCATTACATAATCAATAATACTATAATCAATATCACCACATCTAGTTCCCATCATAATACCAGCATTTGGAGTAAATCCCATAGAAGTATCTATACATTTGTTTTCCTTAACTGCTGTGATACTTGCACCATTTCCAATATGACAAACAATTATATTAACTTTATCTTTGTTTAAAATTTCACACATTCTATTAGTAACATATTGATGACTTAATCCATGAAAACCATACTTACGAACATTATATTTTACATACCATTCATAAGGAACTGGATATAAAAAGGTGGCATCATCCATAGTTTGATGAAATGCTGTATCAAAGCATGCTATCATCAAAGTATTTGGAACTGCTTTCTTAAAAGCTCTCATCCCCATTAAATGAGCTGGATTATGAAGAGGTGCAAGTTCTGATATTTCCTCAAGTTCATGCATAACACGATCAGTTATAACAACACTTTTAGAATACTTATTACCACCATGAACAACACGATGTCCAATAGCACTTATTTCATCAAGAGATGAAATCAAACCATTACTAAGCAACTCATCTAAAAGAATTTTAACAGCATCGTTATGATCATTAAGTACCACATTTTTTTGAACCTTTTCTTCTCCAATACGAATACTATAATTACTTTTTTCTAAGCCAATTCTTTCAAACATTCCTTTCATTAATACTTTTTCTTCTGGCATTTCATATAATCTAAATTTTAAAGATGAAGAACCAGCATTTACTGATAAAATTTTCATAATATCTCTCCTTTTACTTATTATATTAAAGATTTTAGTAAAATGCAAAGAAAATAATTACTCTAAATATCAAATTAATATTTTGTGAAATGGAAAAGTAAATTCCAGTTTCAATATAAATAAATAGAATTAAGTC
>CANORV010000031.1 GCA_947569245.1 uncultured Mycoplasmatota bacterium
GTCATCTATGTTTTCTAATTGTAGCAGTTTAGTAAGCCTCGATTTAAGTAATTTTAATACAAGTAAGGTAACCGATATGTCTGGTATGTTTCAGGTATGCAGTAGTTTAACCAGCCTTGATTTAAGTAATTTTGATACAAGTCGGGTAACAACAATGTCATATATGTTTTCAGAATGCAGAAGTTTAACCAGCCTTGATTTAAGTAGTTTTAATACAAGTCAAGTAACAACAATGAAATATATGTTTAATAGATGTAGTGCCTTAACAAGTCTAGATTTAAGTAGTTTTAATACAAGTCAAGTAACAAGTATGTATAGTATGTTTTCTAAATGTAGTAGTTTAACAAGTCTAGATTTAAGTAGTTTTAATACAAGTCAAGTAACAAGTATGTATAGTATGTTTTCTGAATGTAGTAGTTTAACCAGTCTCGATTCAAGTAACTTTGATACGCATCAAGTAACAAGTATGTATAGTATGTTTTATAATTGCAGTAGTTTAACAATTTTAGATTTAAGTAGTTTTAATACAAGCCAGGTAACAAACATGTCATCTATGTTTTCTTGGTGTAGCAGATTAACAAGTCTCGATTTAAGTAGCTTTAATACAAGTAAAGTAACAAACATGTCATCTATGTTTTCTAATTGTAGTGCCTTAACCAGTCTTGATTTAAATAATTTTGATACAGGACGAGTAACAAATATGTCTGATATGTTTTCTGGATGTAGAAGTTTAACAAGCCTCGATTTAAGTAGCTTTAATACAAGTAAAGTAATAGATATGGTAGATATGCTTTCAAATTGTAGAAGTCTAACAAACTTAGATTTAAGAAACTTTGATACAAGTAAAGTAACAAGTATGTCTGATATGTTTGATGGATGTAGTAATTTAACAAGCCTCGATTTAAGTAGCTTTGATACGAGCCAGGTAACAACTATGTCATCTATGTTTTCTGGATGTAGTAATTTAACAAGCCTCGATTTAGGTAATTTTAATACAAGTCAAGTAACAACAATGCCATATATGTTTTCTGAATGTAGTAGATTAACCAGTCTCAATTTAAGCAACTTTGATACAAGTCAAGTAACAAATATGTATCGTATGTTTTCTGGATGTAGTAGTTTAACAACAACTATTAATATATCAAATCCTAATATTACTTTATATTCATTGATGTTTTCTGGCACTGCAACTAATGATGGTACCTTGATAAAAGTAAATTACACGACAGAAACCAGTGATTTAGTAGACCAAATGATAGAAACTAAATCATTATACTCAAATGTCATAAAGGGCAAACTTATTTCCTAATAGATAAAGAAAATACCAATTCAATGTGGTTTGAACTGGTATTTTTTATCTATAGGGAATGAGGAAATGTTTTTTTAGTGGAAATGAAAAATAATTTGTAAGTTAACAAAATGGAAAATATTCTATTAACTTATTTTTCTTTTTGGAAAATAATAACACTTTTTCATAGATTGTGCTTTTATCCCATTTTTTTGATGGTATTTGCTTTTTTTTATAAATTGGTGTATTATATATCACATAAATGTAATATATTTAAAGGAGGGAAAAGATTATGCGTGGAAATATATTTAATTATCTTAAGAGAAATGGTAATTATGATTTTAATGAGAAGCCATTTAATGAAATTGATAATTTGATTCTTGCTGAACTAGTTTATCTTCCTTTAAAAAATATTGTTCCTTCTTTTAATGAAGGATATATAACTATTAAAGAAGCTGACATACTTCTTAGAAAGAAGTATACCATTAAAGACTTAAAGAAAATTTCTTTTTTACTTCGTGAATCAGCCTTTTTATTAAGAAGGCTTGCAACTTGCAAGAGATTTCAAGATGCTCTCTTATATAATTATGTTAAATTAGTTGATGATGATAAACAATTTGGTGCTGTTACCATAGAACTTAATGATAAAAGTATCTATGTTTCATATGAAGGTACTGATACTTCCATTGTTGGATGGGAAGAAGACTTGAAAATGTCTTATAAATTTCCTGTTTCTTCTCAAAAACTAGCTAGTATGTATCTAAACAGTACAATACATTTTTTTGATAGAAATATCAGAGTTGGAGGTCATTCAAAAGGTGGTAACTTGGCAATGGCTGCTAGTATGAATTGTAACTTTTTTATACGAAAAAGAATTATTAATATCTATAATAATGATGGTCCAGGTTTTTTAAAAAAAGAAATTGAATCAAGACGTTATCAAAAAATTGCTTCGAAGATTACAACAATTGTACCAGGAAGAAGCATTATTGGAATGTTTTTATTCAATGTAAGTGATTGTAAAGTTGTAAAAAGTACTAATAAAGGTATTCTTCAACACGATGCTTTTAACTGGATTTGTGACGATAATGCATTTATTACAACAAATCTTAGTAAAAATAGTATTCTTACTAAAGAAAAGCTTTCAAAGTGGTTAGATAATGTTTTACCTGAAGAAAGAGAAGCTTGTGTTAGTGAGTTATTTAAAATATTTAAAGATAATAATATCAAAGATACAACAGAGATTAACTTAGGAGGATTATTTAGAGTAATTAGAGGATTTAGAAATATATCTTCTAAAGAAAAAGAACATTTGGTTGAAGCATTTAAAATAATTGCATTTGGTAAATAAAATTGAGTAAAAGAGGTAATAATTAGTATTATCTTTTTTTGTTTTAACTATTATTTAGTTAGTTCAATTAAATAAGGAGCTTCTTTGTTATCATTATTATGATATATTTTATACTTTTTATCTTTAATAAATTCATTTAAGGCAATATGTTCTTTTTTTCCTTCATCGTGATGTGGATATACAGTAATTAGAATGACACCATTATTGTGAATAAGTTCATAGCTATCTATTATTGCCTTAATAGTTGACTTACTTTTTGTTGTTATATTTTTATCATGCTTTGGTAAATATCCCAGATTAAAAGTAATTAGACTTATCTTTTTCTTATAATCTTTTAACGTATTTAACATATTTTCATGAGATGTTTTAAAAATAGTTACATTAGATATATTATTAATTTCTAATAACTTTTTAGTGTTTTCAATAGCTTGACTTGAAATATCAAAACCAAAAACATGTCCTTTTGATGCCTTTTTAGCAAGAATTAAAGTATCATTACCATTACCAATTGTAGCATCAATTACTAAAGAATTTGTTTTTACATAATAATCATATCTTTCTAAAACACGATTTAAAATAGATTTATTAAAACCTTGATAAGTATTTCTTTTTTCTAACTCTTTATCGATAGAATTTAAGACATCAAATTTTTTTAGTAACCAAGTAGGTTCGATTAAATCTTCCTTTACTGGATCACCAGTTATTCTGTTGATAACAATATCATCTCTTAATATTTCAATACTATCACAAACAATATCTACATATTCATCCTTTGTTAAAATAGGAAATGGCTTTACTCTGTACATTTTTTCTAAATTAGTATCTTTGATGATATGAAGCATGTGGATTTTTATTCCTTGAATATCTAGTTTATTTAAGTACCTAATTGTATCTAACATCATTACTTTTGTTTCATATGGAAGTCCAAAGATAATATGAACAACGACATTTATATTTCGTCTTCTTAAATTTTCTACACATTCAGTAAAACATTTTAAAGTGTGGCCTCGATTTATTAACTTTATTGTTTTTTCGTGAATTGATTGTAATCCTAACTCAACTGTTAAAAAAGTTCTTTTATTTAATTCTTCCAAGTAATCATAACACTCATCTGTAATAGCATCAGGTCTTGTTGCAATAGAAAGACCAACAACATTGTCAAGTTTTAAAATTGGTTCATATTTTTGTTTTAATACATCAATTTCGGCATAGGTATTAGTATTTGCTTGAAAATATCCGATGTAAAGTGTATCAGGCCACTTATTCTTTAACTTTTCCTTTTGCTCATAAAATTGGGTTACAACATCTTTATTTTTATCACCAGCAAAATCCCCACTTCCACTTTTAGAACAATATATGCAACCACCAGTTTTTTTAGTTTTATCAATATTTGGACAGGAAAAATTACCATTTAGACTTATTTTAGTAACCTTTTTATTAAATTTTTGTTTATAAAAATAGTCTAGGGTATAATATCTTTTATTATTGTTAGTATATTTAAATCTATTAATCATTTTTTCACCTGCTAATTGTTTTTAAGTAAATAGAACTTAGAAATTCTTTTGGATAAGATATTGCTAAATTGGAAATATCTTTAGTATTTGATTTATCTAGCAATTTGCTAAATTTTAATATAATTTTTTTACTATTTTCGAAATTATTGTACTTCTTACTTTTTAATGTATCAATACTCATATTTAATTTTGTATCTTTATAAGAAATAAAGGCTTTAATTAATCTACGATTAAATGTTTTATAGTTATATATTTTTGTCTCATTAATATCAAAAGATTTTGCTGCATATTCAAGTGTCTCAAGAAAAATTTTGTCTAAATCTTTTTCTTTTATTCCAAATATTCTTGCTCTTGTTAAATCGGTGATAATTGAGTCTATAAGTATCTTTTTTTTATCATTATTTAAAGCATTTTCTAGATTTTTAAAGAAAATATCTTGATATTTTTTAGATAATTTTTTGATTTGATTTTTTTTAAATGTATAATGGATTCCGTCTAACTTATTAAATACTTTTAAAGTATCATTGTAACCAAACTTTATATTTTTTTTAGACTGTTCTTTATTAAAGTTTAGAAAGTGTCCAAGGTTGTTATGTGGTTTTATGTAAGTTACTTTATCTTTGTATTGTCTTGGGATGGGTCTTATTATTCCTGGGGCTTTTAAATCGATAGCAATAATTTCATCGGCATTCATCTCTATTGCTAAATTGATAGGTAAATTATCGTAAAAGCCTCCATCCATGTATTTGTCTTCTTCAATTTCTTTCATTTTAAAGAAAGGAAAGCAGGATGCGGATGCTATAACATAATCTTTGAGATTATCCTTAGTTAAATCTTTCTTCTTTAATATACATGGTTTTAATTTAGTACTATTAAACGTTACAATGCCATAATCTTTTTTTGATTTAAAAAATTTTCTGTGATTAAAATTAACGTTTACTAAGTTTTCTAAATTGTGTACATCCATTCCACCTTGTTTAATAAGATTTGTTCCAAACATTAGTATTAAATCTTTAGTATTCTTAGCATTATTAAATCTTTCTAAAACTTTATTATCAAAAATTAATTCGAAGTTTATGTTATTCCATAATTTTTTTGCTTTTAAATAGTCATTTTGTACTAAAAATACACCATTTAATGCCCCAACTGAAGTACCAGTTACAATATCATATTTAATATGTAATTTTCTTAAGGCTTTCCATACACCTATTTCATAGGCACCTTTGGCTCCACCACCACTTAATACTATTGCTCTTTTCATATACGACTCCTTTGTTTAATTATATAATTTTTTAGTAGATTTTTCAACTTTGATGTAGTATACTTTATATTAGAAAGGAGTTTTATAAATGGAAGAAAATAGTGAGGTTAAAAATTTAAAAAAGAAGTGTGACAAAGCTAAACTAATAATTATTTTATCAAGTTTTTTATCAGTTTTAGCAATAGGAATTATTTGTTATGGATTTTATTTTACTGGTAATTCTAAATCAGTTTTAATTCAAAGTTTTGGAAAGTTTTCTAATAGTGCTACAAAGATGCTTGATAGTGTTTCAGAAAGTGAATCTTTAAAGAATTTTGCTAATAGCAAAAAAGTTCTTTCTAAAGGAAAACTTACAATTGATGGAGCTTTTGGTAATTATTCATTTAATTATAATGCAGTAAGTGATTCACAAAAGCAAGTTGGAGTATTTGATTTTGATTTTTTACAAGATAATAAAGAATTAATAGGTACTAAAATTGTTTCTTCAGATAATAAACTTTATTTCAAGTTGAAAAAATTTATGGATATGTATTATTATGTTTCCTCAGAATATGTAGGTAATAAAGAAATAGATGATGTTGATTATGAAAAAATAATTAATGCCTTTGTTAGAAATCTTAAAAATGGAATTGATGAGAAGGATATTGTAAAAAGTAAAGAGACTATTTCAATTAATGGTAAAGATGTTAATACAACAAAGTTAACTTATACTTTTACAAATGAAAGATTAAATAAAATAGCTATTATGATATTAGAAGATTTTAAAAAAGATGATCTTCTTAATGAATTAAGTAAAGTGGTTGATATTTCTCGTGAAGAATTAGGTAAAAAAATTGATTCATTGATAAAAGAAATTAAGGATAGTAAAGAAGATAGCAAAGAAGAATTATTCGATTATTCTGTTTATTATAGAGGAATAAACAGTGTAGTTAAATATGAAGTTAGTGATGATAAAATAGAATTATCATATGTTTGTGATGGTAATTTTAATGAATTTAATTTTATTTTAGTAGATGGTAATGATGAGACTAAATTGAATTTGAAATTAGATAAAGATGGTGATAAAGAAAATATCGATGGAGAATTGATATTTAGTGGAGTTATCATAAAGTTAAAAGGATATTATCAAGATAATAAAGATACTAGTAAATTTAAATTTACACTATCTATGGCAGGAGAAGATTTTACAATCGATGGAGAAAGAAAGCTATTAGAAAAAGAATTAAATAAATATGAAGTTAATGCTAAATTTTTATTTGGTGATGAGGAACTATTTAATATAAATTCTGTGTCTGAAATATCTTATGATGCCGATGTTTCAATATCTGTTGATGATATAAAAAACAGTAAAGATGTCAAAGATGTGACAGAGAAAGAAGTTTCAGAAATTTATAATAAATTGTTAGAAGATCCTAATGTTTCTAAATTTTTAGAGTCAATTATTGGTAATCTTGATGCTTAATAAAAACTTAGTTTTAGGTATTTAAGAATGTATTAGCTGTTAGTACATTCTTTTGTTTGTGTGATAAATTATTAAGAGTTTTTTTAAAGTTTAAGAGTTTATATAAAAAGTTTGGTTTAGTTGAGATGTTATTTTTTTTAAATTTGTGGTACAATTTTATCAGAAGTTAAATTATTAGGGTGGTAAGTAGTATGAAAACAATAAGTGAATATAATAATCAAGTTGAAAAATTAAAAAATAGTCTTCTTAGTAAGTCTAATGAGTTGGATTGTGGAAATTTATATTATTTTTTTATATATTTGGAATCAGTGGAAGAGAATATTGCTTTATGGAGAAAAGAAAATATTGATCATAGCAATAGGTGTTATTTTTATAGTGATTTAAATGGAAATTTATTATTTAATGGGAAAAGGTTTAAATACGCAACACCTTTTTCTAATTTGCGTGCTTGTGTAAATGATTATAAAGATTGGTTTATTTTAGATATCGGAATGAAGGAAATCGTTTATTTTCCAGAGTGTCTAATTTTTGAAAGTGTAAATAAATTAAGAGATGATAAATTATCTTTATTTGATGCTAGTAGTTTTAAATGGGGAGGTATTGAATACAATTCTTTGGAAAAAAGTTTTCAACAAACTATTCCATTTATATGGGATGTACTTGAGTTTTCTAGATTGGATAATCAGGTGTATGTAGGTATTCATGATATAACTTTTATTTATGATAGTAATTTATATTTTAATTGGAATGATGATTTTAAAGTTAGGTTTAATGTTCCTGTTATGAAATTATCTATTGATGATATTAAGGATGTTGATTATTATAATTATATAAAGAATATTAATGATGGGTTTATAAATGAAGATATGATAAGATATATTAAAAAAGATATAAGTAGTAATGTGCCCCACGAAAAAAGGAAAAAAATGCTTCAAGATTATTTAAGAACGTCTTATAATGTTGGTGATTGCTATTTTGGTGAAAATTGTTTTGAAAAAGTAAATAATAACACTGGGAAAATAGTAGACATAAAGGACATTTCTGGATATCAAAAAAAGATAGGAAAAATTGTATAATAATATTATAAAAAATTGATTACAGTCGATATAATAAAGTTTTGAATGAAATGAAAGATTATTATGCTACTGATACGAATAATGTTATTGATATTTCAAAAAGAATTTTTTTGTAGTAGAGATTAAGATGATTTTTAGATAGGTTTTATAGTTTAGGCTAGTAACTTTAAAAAGTAGGTAGAATATAATGTATTCTATCTGGTTTATATTATTTAATCTTTAATAAAGTATTATATAAATTTATAGCATTATTTTTATATGTAAATATATAGCTTATAAATTGTTGCTTCTTCTAAACTTCTAAATTTATCTCTTCTTTTTTTTGTTGTTTTGTGATATCATTTATATATGATAAAGGGTGATATTTATGGCTATTAGTGAACAATTTAAAAGTGTGATAGATATGAATCAGGCTAAAATGCCAGAGAAATCTATTTTTCGTGGTGAAAGATATCGAATTAGTATTTTGACAGATCGACTTGTTAGATTTGAATATAATCCAACAGGTAATTTTTATGATAATCCAAGTCAACTTGTTATGTTTAGAAATTTTGAAACTCCTAAATTTGATGTTAAAGAAGATCAAGCTTTTTTACAGATAAATACGCGTTATTTCTCTATTTCTTATGTAAAAGAAAAACCATTTGAAGGTAGTAAAATGGTTCCTTCTAATAATTTACGTGTCGAGTTAAATAACACAGAAAAAAGTTGGTTTTATAAAAATCCTGAAGTTAGAAACTATAAAGGGGTTTTTGTATCTTTTGACTATGAAAAAGAGGTAGAAAAATTTTATAATGGACTTTATTCAATTGATGGTTTTGCTACTTTTGATGATACTTATTCCATGATTTTTCAAGAGGATGGAACACTAGTTGAAAGACCAGAAAAATATTTGGATATATATGTTTTTCTATATGACAAGGACTATAACTTAGCATTAGAAGACTATATTAAATTAACAGGAAATCCACCACTTATTCCACGTTATGCCCTTGGTAATTGGTGGTGTCGTGATTTAGCATATAAAACAGATGAAATACTTGATGTTGTTGGTAATTTTGAAAAAGAAGGAATTCCTTTATCAATTGTTATGTTGGATAAAAAGTGGCATATTGATAACTCGACACCTGAAAAAGCAACAGATAGTGGTTTTACCTTTAATAAAGAATTAATTCAAAATCCAGAAGAGTTAATTGATATATTACACGAAAAAAATATTCGAGTTGGTCTAGCAGTTAATCCGATGGATGGAATTTTTCCTACTGAAGAACATTATAGGGAGTTTGCTAATAGATTTAAAATAGAAGGAGATAAAATTATAGCACTTGATTCTACTAATAGTCAGTTAGTTGATGAATATATAAAAAATTTCTTGCATCCTTTAGAAGATATTGGAGCTGACTTTTTCTTTAATGATTATAATCCAACAGATAAAAAAATTTTACCACTTTGGTGTTTAAACCATTTTATGTATACAGACTTTTTAAAAAATCAATCAAAAAGAGGAATGCTGCTTTCTAGAAATGCTATAGTTGCAAGTCATAGATATCCAATTTCTTATAGTGGAAAAACACTAATTAGTTGGGATACATTAAAAAAGATACCTCTTTATAATCAAATGGCTAGTAATGTTGGGGTTTCCTTTGTATCACATGATGTAGGTGGAAACTATGGTGGTATTGAAGAAGAAGAATTATATACTAGATACATAGAACTATCTTGTTTTTTACCAATCCTTAGATTTCATGCACCAGCTGGTAGATATTACCGAAAAGAACCTTGGAGATGGAATATTAAGACTTTAAAAACAGCAAAACAATACTTGAACTTAAGACACAAATTAATTCCATACTTATATACAGAAGCTTATAAATATAGTAAAACTGGTGTTCCTTTAGTTAGACCATTTTATTATAAATATCCTTTTGTATATGACGATAAAGATTTTAAAAATCAGTACTTTTTTGGTGACAGTTTAATGGTTGCACCAATATTATCTAAGCAAGAAGCTTTAATTAATCGTACAATTCATAGATTTTTTATACCAGATGGTATATGGTATGACTTTATTACTGGTAAAAAATTTCCAGGAAATAAAGAATATGTCTCTTTTTATAAATTAGAAGATTTTCCTGTATTTGCTAGTAGTGGTTCTATTATACCAATATCAATTAGTAAAGATTTAAATAATATAACTAATCCAACAGATTTAGAAATACATGTTTTTCCTGGAAAGAGTAATATTTATAATTTGTATGAAGATGATGGTGTTACTTCTCTTTATAAAGATGGTTATTATTTATTAACTCAAATTGATTATAACTATTTACCAAGTAACTATACAGTTATTATTAGATCTCTTGAGGGAAAAAGTGGAATAGTGCCAGATTTTAGAAATTATAAAATTAGATTTAGGAATACTAAGAAAGCTCAACAAGTTATTGCTTATTACAATGATGGAATGATAAAAACGATTAGTTATGTTGATGGAAATGATTTTATTGTAGAATTAAATCAAGTACCAACAGTTGGACAAATAACAGTTAATTGTAAGGGAAAAGATATTGAAATAGATGCTGTTAGACTTATAAATGATGATATAGATAGTATTCTTTTAGATTTACAGATTAATACAGTTTTAAAAGAAAAGATATCCCTTATTATGTTTAGTGACTTACCTTTAAAAAGAAAAAGAATTGAAATTAGAAAGTTAAAGAGTTTAGGTCTTACTAAGAAATATATTAGGTTATTTTTAAGATTGTTAGAATATATTGGACAAATTTAAAGTAGTGGTAGGAGGTTTAATGTGAAGAAAAAGAAAACATTAATGGGACTTTTTATACTTGGGTTAGTATTAGTTATTGTTGGTACAAGTTATGCTTTGTGGCAACTTACTTTAACGCAAACTGGTACTAATACTATAACAACAGGTTGTTTTCAACTTAATTTGGTTGATGGTAGTAATGGAATAACTCTTAATGAGGCTATTCCAATAACTGATGATGAAGGACATAATTTAGATTCTTATAATTTTACAATTACTAATACTTGTAGTACAGAAGCAAGTTATGTAATTAATTTAGAAACTCTTAGTAATGGTCCTAAGAATTTGAAAGAAAAATATTTGAAGACTAGTTTAATCTCAAATGATGAAGAGGTATTTTTAAGTACTTTAAAGCCTAGATTTGAAAATCTAGATAAAGGTATAGAGGAGTCTTCAAAGGCTTTTTGGTTGTTTGAGGATACATTAGCTGGTAATTCTAGTAGAACTTTTGATCTTAGAATTTGGTTAGATGAGAATACTTTAGCGTTAGATGAAGTAATGAATGCTACATATCTTGGAAAGATAACAGTAATAGCAACTTTTAAAGAGCCTTTAAAAATGGAGAATATGATGATTTCTAAGCATAATGTACTTGAAAGTGGAGAAATAGATTATGAAAGTAATAATTTTTCGTTTTGTCATGATTCTCATCAGATAATATTTGAAAATAAAATAAGTGTAGGTTCTGAATTTGAGACAATTGATGTTAGTAAAAATAAAACAAATTCAGTAATTGCGTATGTTGATAGAAGTGATGCTAATAATATCGTAACGCATATCCAAGCTAATGGGACTATTTTATTTCCAGAGGACAGTTCATTTTTATTTTCAGTTTCTGAAAACTTAAATGCTATTGTTGGTTTAGAAAATGTTAATACTTCTTATGTTACTGATATGTCTTATATGTTTGATGGTGTTAATATTGATAGTATTAACTTAGATAATTTTGATGTTTCTAATGTAGTTGATATGCAAAGTATGTTTAGATCTGTTGATATTTTAAATTTTAGTATGAAAAATTGGAAATTTTCGGATAGGACAGTATTAGATGGTTTGTTTAGTTATGTTGGTGACCATGAAAGACAAATTGAAAATATCGATTTAAGTGGTTGGGATGTGTCAAGAGTTTCAACTGAATATCTTTTTGATGACTTAATACCTTGTAATTTAAAGAGTTTAAATCTTAGTAATTGGTATGTAAATCCAGAAGCAATGCAGTTAGTTAGTAGTATTAGAGGATTTTATTTAGAAAATCTTAATTTAAGTAATTGGTCTTTTACTACTATATTTGATAATGTAAGTTTCATAATACCATGTCATAAGGTTATTAATTTAAATTTAAGTAACTGGGACACATCAATGATTGCTGATATTGGTAGAGCATTTGAATTAGCTTATAATGAAGAATCTGATTTTCCTGGACTTACTAATTTAGATTTGAGTGGATGGGATACTACTTATGTAACAAGTATGAATTCTATGTTTACTTCTTTTTTAGATCTTGTAAATTTAAATATAAGTAGTTTTGATACTACAAATGTAGAGGATTTAAGCTATATGTTTAGTAATTGTAGTAACCTAACAAATATTACATATGGTCCTAAATTTATTTATGATGCAAGTAAGAATATTGAGGGAATGTATGATAATAGTCCTGCTAATAAACCAACTGATTCTTCTTGGAATGGAGTTTGGGAGTAGATTAGTGTTTTGAAAAGTTTAAAATACTAGTTGTTTTAATAAAATAATTGTGTTATTATTTAATTGTTAGTTTTTCGAAAAGAGTATTAGTAAAATTAAATTAAAAAGAGACTTAGTGGTTGGTGAAAACTAAGAATTTGGTTTTATGAACTTGCTTTTCATTTTATGAAAGAATCGTTTTACCGCGTTAAGGTAGTAGAGTATTAGCGTATTTGATACGAATTAAGGTGGTACCGCGGAAATTTTTCGTCCTTATTATAAGTAAGGACGTTTTTTTTTGGGAGGTAGAAATGGAAAAGGTTTTAAGTAATGTTATTTTGTTTATTATGACCTATTTAATTGTTTATACTCTTTATTATGTATTTTCAATTAGGAAGGTAAAGAAAAATAAAAATAAATTACCAGTTGAAGTTCAATATTTGTTAATTAAATATAAAATAGATATTGATAAAATCAAGTATAAAAATTTACTTAGATTTATTGCTTTAGTTGGTTCATTTGATATTGCTGTTATCGTTACAGTAGTTCTTAATCTTGATGGATATATATTACCTTTTATTGTTTCATTTATTTTAGCAATACCATTAATATTTGTTTCATTTAAGATAATAGGAAATTATTATAAAAGAAAGGGAATGATTAAATCATGAGAAATACAAAAGAAATAGAAGAAAGATGGCAAAAGTATTGGGATGATAATCGTACTTTTTGTGCGGTGGAAGATGAGAGTAAGAAGAAATTTTATTATTTGGTAGAGTTTCCTTATCCATCTGGTGCAGGACTTCATGTAGGACATGTTAGAAGTTATACAGCACTTGATGTTATGGCTAGAAAGAAGAGACTTTGTGGATATAATGTTTTATTTCCAATGGGATGGGATGCCTTTGGTTCTCCTGCTGAACAGTATGCTATAAAAAATCATGTTCATCCAAAGGAAGCTGTTAAAAGGAATATTGAGACATTCAAAAGTCAAATTAAAAGACTTGGAATCTCTTTTGATTGGTCTAGAGAGTTTAGTACTACTGATCCAGAATATTATAAATGGACACAATGGCAGTTTTTGAAATTTTTTGAGCATGGTATGGCTTATAAAGCTAAAAAGAATATTAATTGGTGTCCTAAATGTAAAACAGGTTTATCTAATGAGGATTCATCAGGTGGAGTTTGTGAGAGATGTGGTTCTAGTGTTGTTCAAAAAGAAAAAGAGCAATGGATGCTTAGGATGAGTGATTATTCTGAACAATTACTTGAAGGACTTGATGATACAGAATTTCAAGATAGAATTAAGACAGCTCAAGTTAATTGGATTGGTAAATCAGTTGGAGCAGAAGTTAAGTTTAAGTTGAAAGAGGTAGATGAAGAGTTAGTTGTTTATACTACACGTGCTGACACTTTATTCGGTGTTACTTTTATGGTTATTGCACCAGAACATCCATATATTGATTTATATAGTGGTCTTATTTCAAATATGAATGAGGTTATTGATTATCGTGAAGCAGCAAGACGCAAAACAGAATTTGAAAGAACACAACTTGTAAAAGATAAAACTGGTGTAAAATTAGAGGGTCTTACGGCAATTAATCCTGTTACAAATGTAGAACTTCCTATTTATATTTCGGATTATGTTATGATGAATTATGGAACGGGAGCTATAATGGCTGTTCCTGCTCATGATGAGAGAGATTATGATTTCGCTATTAGGCATGGAATTGAAGTTGTTCCTGTTATTGAACAAATTACTGGAGAAAAACATGATAATGAAAAGGAAAAGAAGAGTATTGTTGCAGTTGTTTACGATAAAGCTACTGATAAATATTTAACTCTTAATTGGAAGAAGCTAGGTGGAAGATTATTTATTGGGGGAACAAGAAGAAAAGATGAAGATATAGTTTCGTGTGGTATTCGTGAAATAAAGGAAGAAACAGGATATACTGATGTTACTTTTGTTAGAAAACTTGCTCCTATTAACCATCATTATTATGCATATAATAAGAATCAAGCTTATTCAATTGATTGTGATTTGTTATATTTTGAATTAAATAGTAATGATTCTATCGGTGTTAATTTGGATGATGATGAAAAAGATAAATTTACAGTTGAATGGGTAAGTAGTGATGAAGTACTTAATAGTGTTAAGGATGAACTACATAGAATGGCTTTTTTGAATAAGGATAGTAAGGCATTTTATTCAGGTGAAGGTAAGATGATTAATTCAGAATTTTTGAATGGTCTTACTGATAAGAATGAGTCAATAGATAAAATGATTAATTATTTAGAGGAAAAGAATCTTGCTAAGAAGAAAGTAAATTATCGTTTACAAGATTGGGTTTTTACAAGACAGAGATTTTGGGGAGAGCCAATTCCACTTATTTATTGTGATACTTGTGGTTGGGTTCCAGTTCCATATGAAGATTTACCAGTTTTGTTACCAGATGTTACAGAATATGAACCAACTGATACTGGTGAAAGTCCTCTTGCTAAAATTGAATCTTTTGTTAATTGTAAATGTCCTAAATGTGGACGTGATGCTAAAAGAGAAACTGATACGATGCCTAATTGGGCTGGGTCTAGTTGGTATTTTTTAAGATATATGGATCCTCATAATGATAAAGAGTTTGTCAGTAAAGAAAAACTAAAGTATTGGGGTAGGGTTGATTGGTATAATGGTGGTATGGAACATGCTACAAGACATTTGCTTTATGCTAGATTTTGGAATCAATTTTTGTATAATATTGGTTTAGTTGTAAATAAGGAACCATTTAAGGTTAGGGTTGCTCATGGTATGATACTTGGTGAAGGTGGAGAGAAGATGAGTAAGTCTAAGGGAAATGTTATTAATCCTGATGATATGGTTGATTTGTATGGTGCTGATAGTCTTCGTTGTTATGAAATGTTTATTGGTGATTATGAGAAGGAAGCTTCTTGGAGTGAGCAGGGATTAAATGGATGCAGAAGATTTTTGGATAAGGTTATTCGTTTAGGAGAAAAATTAAATGATAGTGATCAATATTCTTCTATTTTAGAAATAGATATTAATAAGACAATCAAGAAAGTAGAAGAGGATATGGATAATTTGAAGTTTAATACTGCCGTTTCTAGTTTGATGATTCTTCTTAATAAGTTTGAAAAATGTGCATCAATTAGTAGAAAGGATTATCGTACTTTCTTAATTTTACTTAATCCTATAGCACCACATGTGACTGAGGAGTTAAATGATGTTTATGAGTTGGGTGATGCTATTTGTAATTCTAGTTGGCCAGAGGTTAATTTAGAAAAACTAGTAGAGGAAGAGAAGGAAATTGCTGTTCAAGTTAATGGTAAGGTAAGAGCTACTATTAAGGTTAGATTGGATGATAGTGATGATGTGGTTACTAAAAAGGCTATGAGTGCTGATAATGTAATAAAACATATTGATGGTAAGGAAATTGTTAAAACAATTTTAATAAAAGGGAAAATTGTTAATATAGTAGTAAAGTAAAGGAGGTATTTTATGTATTGTAGTAGTTGTGGTAGGAAAATTGCTAAAGGTTCACACTTTTGTGATAGTTGTGGTGCTAAGGTAGAAACTGATTATAAGGAAAGTAGTAATGTAAGTAGTGGGCAATCTATGGTAATAAAGGTACTCTCTTATATTGGAATTTTATGGATAGCTGGATTATTTTGTGGTGATAAGGATGAAAAAGATGTTAAATTTCATGTTGGTCAAGGAATAATGTTATCAATTTCAGTGTTTGTTTTAGAAATAATTTTAGAAATTGTTAAACAGGTAGTTGTATTTTCTTTGTTTAGAACAGAACAAACGTTATTTGGATATGGTTTAGGTGTTTATAAAATTAGTTCTGTTGGTCTTGTAGTTATTGGTATTTTATATGGTGCACTTGGTTTGTATACTTTGATTATGGCTGTTATTGGTATAAGGAATGTACTTAATGACGAGGAAAAACAGTTGCCTATTATTGGTAAATTTGCCTTTTATAAGTAGATTTTTTACTTGAACTTTGAAAAAAAACTTTTTGCGTTCATAAGTATTGGGTGATAGAAGGGTTCTTTGTCAAGTAGTGTTGGTGAAGCCAAAAACTGATGATAAATGAATT
>CANORV010000032.1 GCA_947569245.1 uncultured Mycoplasmatota bacterium
ATTCGTAAACCTCCTCCTAAAATAATTCCAGTTTTATTTTAAAATGAAAGAAATATATAGAAAAGTAATATTTTCTTTTAAATATTTTAAAACTGTATTATAATTATACTAGGTGATAAGATGAGTGATTTAATTACAGAACTAGTTAATAATGCAGTTTTATTTTTATCATCTTTTGGACCAATAGCTGGTATTTTATTGATTTACTTGGAATCTATTATTGCAATACTTCCATTGTCAGTTTTTATAGCTTTAAATATAATAACTTTTGGAGATATATTTGGTTTTACTATTTCGTTAATAGCAACTGTTTTAGGTTGTTGTTCATCTTTTTTCTTTTTTAGATATTTTTTTAGTAAAAAAGTAAGAAAGTTTTATAAGAGGGAAAAGTTAAGTAAAATAGATGAATTAATGAAGAAGATATCTAAAATAAGTTTTGTCAATTTAACAGTTATTATGGCACTTCCTTTTACACCAGCCTTTTTAGTAAATATTGCAGCAGGATTATCTAAATGTTCATTTAAAAAATTTTTTATATCTTGCTTAATTGGAAAAGCTTTTATGGTTTACTTTTGGGGATATGTTGGGACAAGTTTGTTTGAAAGTGTTACAGATATAACAGTTTTACTTAAAATAGGATTTATGTTACTTCTTTCTTATACTATTTCAAAGGCTGTTGGTAAAAAGTTTGATATTTAGTGGAGGTTATTTATGGAGTATTTAAGTGTTGTATTAATAATTATTGTACTTGTTCTTTTAGTTATTTTATTAACAAAAAAGAATAATGATAGTGAAATGATTGAAAGACTTGGAAGATTTGAGGTTACAATTTTAAAAGATATTAATGATTTTAAGGATAGTTTAACGAAGAACTTAAATGGTGATTTTAATATTTTAAATGAAAAAATAGAGACAAAGTTAAATAGAATTAATGATAAAGTAAATGAAAGATTAGATCAAAATTTTGAAAAAACTAATAAAACATTTACTAATGTTCTTGAAAGACTTAGTAAAATAGATGAAGCTCAAAAGAAGATAGAAACTCTATCAACGGATATTGTTTCACTTCAAAGTATTTTGACAGATAAAAAGAGTAGGGGAATATTTGGAGAGGTTAATCTAAAACATATTTTAACTAGTGTTTTTGGAGAAAAGAATGATAAGTTATATAGACTTCAGTATACTTTGCCAAATAAAACGATAGCTGATAGTATTTTATTTGCTCCAGAGCCACTTGGAACGATTGTAATTGATTCAAAGTTTCCTCTTGAAAACTATCAATTGATGGTTGATAGAGGAAAAAGTGAAGCAGAAAGAAGTATGTATGAAAAGCAGTTTAAATTAGATGTTAAGAAACATATTGATGCTATTAGTAGTAAGTATATAATTCCAGGTGTAACTAGTAATCAGGCTATTATGTTTTTACCAGCTGAGGCTATTTTTGCAGAGATTAATGCATATCATCAGGATATTATTGATTATGCTTATAAGAAAAATGTTTGGATAACATCACCGACAACTTTAATTTCTACTTTAAGTGTTATAGAAATGATTATTAAAAATATCGAAAGAGATAAGTATACATCAATTATTCATGATGAACTTAATAAACTAGGAATTGAGTTTTCTCGATATAAGGAAAGATGGGATAGACTTTTTAAAAATATTCAAACAGTTAATAAGGAAGTAGAAAATGTTCATATAACAACGGAGAAAATAAGTCGTAAGTTTGAACTTATCAATCAGGTTGAGGTTGAAAAATTAGAGGAAAAGAACAAAGAATATTAGGAGGAAAAAGAAAATGGCTACAGAAAGAAGAATAAATAGATATACAGATAATGATGAAGAAAAAGAAAATGTTAAGGTAAAGGTAAAGAAAAAGGAAAAAATTGAAGATAAGAAAAGTGGTAATGAAATTGAAAAATTAAGTACTGGATATATTATCCTTATTGTGCTAGTAGCTTTAGAAATATTAATGATACCAATACTTATTTTTTCTGGTATTAAAAAACCAATACCAATTGTTATGTTTTTAGTACTTCCTTTTTTATCGGTATTAATAATTTATTTGCTTGTAAGAAGCATTTTAAAGGAAGATAAAAAGAATAAAGTTAAAATAAATATCAATACTAATTTAGATAGTTTTAAAGAAGAGGATGAGGAATTAAGAAGAGTAGAGGTTACTAAACGAAGAATTAGAGGTGAGTAGGATGAATGAAGGCAGGAAATGGTATAAAAATCAGAAAATAATTATTCCGATGTTTATTATACTTGCATTACTTATAATAGTAGGTACCTCTTATGCTTTATGGCAGATAACATTACAACAAACTGATACTAATGTCATAACAACAGGATGTTTGAAATTAACTTTGACTGAAGAAACTGCTGCAATTAATTTAGCTGGAGTAAGTCCAACAAGTGATGAAGATGGAAAGAAACTAGCACCTTACACCTTTACAATAGAAAATACTTGTACAACAGATACTAATTATGTAATTAATCTAGAAACAACTTCAACTGGAGATAAGATTCTTGCTGATAATTATGTTAAGGCTCATTTAATTAGTAATACCAATCAGTTATTTTTAGATAAATTACTTGCAAAACATATAAATGAAGAAAAAGTAATAACTGATGCAACTAGTGCTTATAAACTATATCAAGGAACATTAGGTAATAAAGAAAAGAAGCAATTTAGTTTAAGACTATGGTTAGACGAAGAAACTAATGCCACAGATGAAGTAATGAATGCAACATGGCAAGGAAAAGTAACTGTGACAGGAAAGTTTGTCCAAAATTCTAATCTTGCTAAAATACAGGCAGTAGATAATAATTATGCCGAAGAAATATGGAAATATAAATCTTCAACAACAAAAATTGTCTTTGAAAATAATGTGCATGAAATAGAAGATGCAGTAGAATCATTTAATATAGCAAGTGATAAAACAGATAATGCAGAAAAAATAATGGCATATGTCATAACAAATATAGATGATACAACAACTCATACTATTTACATTCAGGGAAATGGTGGAATAGGGGCAAATGAAGATAGTTCATATTTATTTGGTGATTTTACTAAATTAACTACTATTGAAGGCTTAGAATACTTTAACACTAGTAATACAACAAATATGTTAGGCATGTTTTATGAATGTAGTAGTCTAACAAGTCTAGATTTAAGTAGCTTTGATACAAGCCAGGTAACAAGAATGGAATTTATGTTTTATAAATGTAGTAGTCTAACAAGTCTCGATTTAAGTAGTCTTGATACAAGTCAAGTAACAACAATGGAATATATGTTTATAAGATGTAGTAGTTTAACCAGTCTCGATTTAAGCAACTTCAATACAAGCAAGGTACAGTCTATGTATTGTATGTTTAATGAATGTAGGACCTTAACAAGCCTTAATTTAAGTAGCTTCAATACAAGCCAGGTAACAATAATGGCATTTATGTTTTATGAATGTAGAAGTTTAACCAGTCTCGATTTAAGTAGTTTTAATACAAGTGGTGTAACAACTATGGATCAGATGTTTTATGAATGTAGTAGTTTAACCAGTCTCGATTTAAATAATTTTAATACAAGTCAAGTAACAGAGATGTCAGGTATGTTTGCTTATTGTAGTGCTTTAACAAGTTTAGATTTAAGTAATTTTGATACAAGTAAAGTAACAGAAATGTCAGGTATGTTTGATCATTGTAACAATCTAATAACAACAATTAGTATATTAAATTCTAACACTACTTCATATTTCCAAATGTTTTATAATGCTGCAGTTAATGATGGTGCTTTGATAAAAGTAAACTACACTACAGAAACTAGTGATTTAGTAGATCAAATGATAGCAACAAAATCATCAGAATCAAGCGTTGCAAAGGGAGAACTTATTTTTTAATATAATTAAAGACACTAAAAGATAAAAAAGTCTTAATCAGTGTCTTTTTTGTTGCTTTCTGTAAATACTATTTCGTACCATAATTTTGATGAATAATAGAATTATAATTTCACATGCTCTTTAATACTGTGTAAATAAATTGTAAAATCTGAAATATTATTTTATTTTTCCTATTTAAATTAAAAATGCATGATAAAATAATCTTAGATAGTAAAGGAGATAAGTTTTAATGAAAAGGAAAAAATGGTATAAAAATCAAAAAATAATTATTCCGATGTTTATTGTGTTAGGTTTATTTATAATAATTGGAACAAGTTATGCTTTATGGCAGATAACATTACAACAAACTGATACTAATGTCATAACAACAGGATGTTTGAAATTAACTTTGACTGAAGAAACTGCTGCAATTAATTTAGCTGGAGTAAGTCCAACAAGTGATGAAGATGGAAAGAAACTAACACCTTACACCTTTACAATAGAAAATACTTGTACAACAGATACTAACTATGTAATTAATTTAGAAACAACTTCAACAGGAGATAAGATTCTTGCTGATAATTATGTTAAAGCACAATTGATTAGTGATACAAACCAGTTATTTTTAGATAAATTACTTGAAAAACATATAAACGAAGAAAAAGTAATAACTGATGCAACTAGTGCTTATAAACTATATCAGGGAACACTAGGTAATAAAGAAAAGAAACAGTTTAGTTTAAGACTATGGTTAGATGAAGATACGGAAGCAGTTGATTCAGTAATGAATGCAACGTGGCAAGGAAAAATAACTGTAACAGGAAAGTTTGTCCAAAATTCTAATCTTGCCAAACTACAAGCAGTAAGCAGTGAATATACTGAAGTAATTTGGAACTATGCAGGTTCAACAACAAAAATTGTTTTTGAAAATACTATTCATGAAATAGAGGGTGCAATAGATTCATTTAATATAGCAAGTGATAAAACAGATAATGCAAAAAAAATAATGGCATATGTTGTAATGAATACAGATGATGCTGCAACTCTTACTATTTACATTCAAGGAAATGGTGGAGTAAGAGCAAATGAAGATAGTTCATTTTGGTTTGCAGGATTTAGTGCATTAACTACTATTGAAGGATTGGAATACTTTAACACTAGTAATACAACAAATATGGAAGGTATGTTTTCTGAATGTAGTAGTTTAACCAGTCTTAATTTAAATAGTTTTGATACAAGTCAAGTAATAAGTATGTCAAGTATGTTTTATAATTGCAGCAGTTTAGTAAGCCTTGATTTAAGTAGCTTTAATGCAGGTAGGGTAACAGATATGTCTGGTATGTTTTCTGATTGTAGTAGTTTAACCAGTCTTGATTTAAGTAACTTTGATACAAGTAAAGTAACAAGTATGGGTGCTATGTTTGAAGGATGTAGCAGTTTAACCAGTCTTGATTTAAGTAACTTTGATACAAGTAAAGTAACAAGAATGGACACTATGTTTTATAATTGTAACAGTTTAACAAGTCTTAATTTAAGTAGCTTTAATACAGAACAAGTAACAACTATGGATGGTATGTTTTTAATCTGTAGTAGTTTAACAAATCTAGATATAAATAGCTTTGATACAAGTCAAGTGATAAATATGAGTCAAATGTTTCAGGGATGTAGTAGATTAACCAGTCTTGATTTAAGTAACTTTGATACAAGTAAAGTAACAAGTATGGATGTTATGTTTAGAGAATGTAGTAGTTTAACCAGTCTTGATTTAAGTAACTTTGATACAAGTAAAGTAACAAGTATGAATTCCATGTTTTCTGGATGTAGTAGATTAACAAGTCTTGATTTAAGTAATTTTAATACAAGTGAGGTAACAGATATGGGTGGAATGTTTTCTGAATGTAGTAGCTTAACAAGCCTTGATTTAAGTAGCTTTAATACAGAACAAGTAACAGATATGTCTGGTATGTTTTTAATCTGTAGTAGTTTAACAAATCTAGATATAAATAGCTTTGATACAAGTCAAGTGATAAATATGAGTCAAATGTTTGAGGGATGTAGTGTTCTTCTTACAACTATTACTATATCAAATCCTAATACTACTTCATATTCATCTATGTTTTTAAGTGCTGCAACTACTGATGGTGCTTCTATAAAAGTAAATTGCACCTCAGAAACCAATGACTTAGTAGATAAAATGATAAAAACTAAATCATCAAACTCAAATGTTGTAAAAGGAGAACTTATTTCTTAATATAATTAAAGACACTAAAAGATAAAAAAGTCTTAATCAGTGTCTTTTTTGTTGCTTTCTGTAAATACTATTTCGTAACATAATTTTGATGAATAATATTAATAATATGAAATAAATTGTAAAATTTGAAATGTTATTTTGTTTTTCCTATTTAAATTAAAAATACATGATAAAATAATCTTAGATAGTAAAGGAGATAAGTTTTAATGAAAAGGAAAAAATGGTATAAAAATCAAAAAATAATTATTCTGATGTTTATTGTGTTAGCTTTATTTATAATAATTGGAACAAGTTATGCCTTATGGCAGATAACATTATAACAAACTGATACTAATGTCATAACAACTGGATGTTTAAAACTAACTCCAACTGAAGAAACTGCTGCAATTAACTTAACTGAAGTAAGTCCAACAAGTGATGAAGATGGAAAGAAACTAACACCTTACACCTTTACAATAGAAAATACTTGTACAACAGATACTAACTACGTAATTAATCTAGAAACAACTTCAACAGGAGATAAGATTCTTGCTGATAATTATGTTAAAGCCTATTTAATTAGTGATACAAATCAGTTATTTTTAGATAAATTACTTGAAAAATATATAAACGAAGAAAAAGTAATAACTGATGCAACTAGTGCTTATAAACTATACCAAGGAACACTGGGCAATAAAGAAAAGAAGCAGTTTAGTTTAAGACTATGGTTAGACGAAGATACGGAAGCAGTTGATTCAGTAATGAATGCAACATGGCAAGGAAAGATAACTGTAACAGCTACTTATATACCACCTGTTAGTATGAAAAATGTGATGAAAAAAATGGAGTTTAACGTTTATGAAAATGTTAATGAAGATATAAGCTCATCTGGTTTTGTTAAGCCAGGTGCTTCTTCAAGTATTATGATTTCTGGAACTAATAAAACATATCCTTCTAATACATTATCAGTATCTGGTTTTTCTATTAAAAAAATAGTTTTTCAAGATACAATAAATCCATATACTGATGCTTTTGATGTAGTTGATTTTAGTGCAGAAGGAGATAATAGTGTTTTAGGTTATTATGTAAGAAATGGTGATAGTAAAGATATTACTTTATACATACAGGCAGATGGAAAAATCAAAGTTAATCCGATAGCCTCTGGTTATTTTTGTGATAATGGTGGTTCATATACATTCGAAGGTTTAGAAAGCTTAGATACCTCAATGGTAACAGATATGAGTTATATGTTTTTTAATTATTCTCAAGATAATTTAAATTTGGATTTTTTAGATACTTCTAAAGTAGAAAGTATGGCTGGATTCTTCTTCGAATGTAAAAATTTGGTTAATCTAGATTTAAGTAGTTTTGATACAAGTAAATTAACAGATATTAGTAGTATATGTAGTGGTTGTGTTGCATTAACAAATTTAAATATGTTTAGTATTAGTAATGTTACCAATATGAAATATGCATTTTATAATTGTAAATTAATATCAACTGCAATTAAAATTACAAATAAAAATTTGGAATATTATAATCATGTTACTGATGGTTCTGCAATAGCACCAAATGCTCTGATAACGATTGATTATACTACTGAAACGGAAGAAATAGTAAATCAAATTATAAAAAATAATAATTCAAACTCAAACATTGTAAAGGGAAGTTTAATAACAAATTAATAATATATAAAAATAGTTTTAGTATAAATTCTAAAACGATAATAAGTGTTTTTATAATTTAGATGTATTTTACCAACTAATGTTATTATTGATAATCATACCTTTAATAAGTAAAGTACTGATTTAATAAAAGTATTTCAAAATTGAAGTACTTTTTTTGAATAAAAATTCAAATAAAAAACAATACTATAAATAGTTGTTTATTAATAAAATATTATAGGTGAAGTAAGATGTATCGTACGTTTTTCTTTCTAATAGGCTTTTTTCTTATGGTAACTGGACTCACTTATATAATTGTTTACTTGAATTTAATTACTTTGGGATATACTTATTTAGAATATTTTTACTTTATATTAAGTAGAATAGAATGTAGTTTTCTACCTATAGGTTTTATAATTATTAGTTTATGCGTATTTACTAAAGGGGATAGAGATAATGATTTATATTTATGATGTTTTACTTAATTTTAATGATATAGATAAAATTTATGAGTTTTACGAATGGAACATGGATGACGCTGTTGACCATATAAAAAGAATCCCACTTATTAAAGTAGATTCAAAGACAATGGATGATTTTGTTTTTGGTAAAGTTGTTGTTTCAAAAGATTTTTTAGAATTAATTTATCATAAAACAGAAATATTTAATAAAAGAAAAATTGTTAGAGAAGATTATATTTCCTTATTTACTGATGGAAGAATAGTCATGGCCATTGAATTTAATAAAGATGGAGAATCACTTTATAAAAGCAGATTGTTATTAGATGAAGAAAATGAGATTGCTAATTTATCATTTAAAATGGATTATTTAAATATCGATTACAATGTAATTGAAAGATATATTGATAACAGTTATTTAACAAGAAATGAGAAAAAGATTAAAAACTATTTGATAAATGAAATTAATAGCACTTACGAAAATAAAAACTACGATAAGTTAAAATATCTTTATGTTGAATGTTTCGGAAAAAAAAGTGAGGATACTAAAACAATGTATCACTCTCTTATCGATAGTATGGATATAACACTTAATGAAAATCATTTTAAGATTTATGATTTACTAAAACTTAGTTATAAGAAAATTTAATAGTCAATTTTCATATTATGTCTTATTTCAGCCATAGTTTCTTTGGCTTTTTTTTGTGCAATAATGTTTCCTTCTTTTAAAATACTTTCAACCTCTTCTTTGTGGTCTAGATAGTATTTACGTTTTTCTCTAATTGGTTTTAGGAATTCTAACATATTTTTTATTAATTCTTTTTTACATGCTACACAACCACGCGTTCCATTTTTACATTCATTACAAACAGTTTCAAGATTGTTATTTTCAATTAACTTGTGATAATAATAGACCATGCAAATATCAGGATTGGCTTTATCATCTTTTTTAATTTTATTTGGATCAGTTACAGCACTCATAATTTTTTTACTAATTGTATCCTCATCATCTTTTAAATAAATTGCATTTCCTAAACTCTTACCCATTTTTTCATTTCCATCTAAGCCTTTTATTCTAGCCGTTTTAGAAATAAAATGTTTTGGTTCAATTAAAGTCTCTCCGTAGATAGAATTAAACTTTCTCACTATTTCACGAGTTTGTTCAATTAGTGGAAGTTGATCTTCACCAACAGGTATTAAACTTCCTTTAAAAACCGTTATATCAGCAGCTTGACTTACAGGATATCCAACAAAACCATAAGTAACACTTTCACCATCATTACCAAAAAGGGCCTTTTTTTGTGCAATTTCTGTTTTAACAGTTGGATTTCGATATAGCCTAGACATCGTAACTAAATTAGAATAAAAAACTGTTAATTCAGCAATTTCTGGAATAGTTGATTGAATAAAAATGTGAACTTTTTTAGGATTAATTCCAATTGATAATAAATCAGTGGTAAGCTCATAGACATTTTGTCTTACCATATCTGGATCATTAAAGTGATCAGTTAAAGCTTGAACATCGGCAATTTCTAAATAAAATTCATGACTATTTTGTAATTTTAACCAGTTACTACATGCTCCAAAAAAATGACCTAAGTGAAGATTACCAGTTGGTCTTATACCAGTTAAGATTGTTTCTTTCATAAATATTACCTCTTTTCTTTTATTATTTTAACATTCCTTATTAAACTTTACTACCTTTTTAATTAAATTTATTAAAATAATACTTTCATTTTTCTTTAAACGACATTCTTCGACAATTATATTTTATATGATGTAGTTGGGTGATTTAAATGAAGATAAAATCTAGTTTTTTTGTAGCTGTAATAGCAATTGTTTTTATAACGATATTAGTAGCAGATATCTTTTATAAAAAATATCAGGAAGGATATAAAGATGTATTTTCTGATACTAATAGTCTTTATTTCTTACAACAAGGGGCTTATAACAATTTAGATGTAATAAAAAAGAATTGTAAAAAGTTAGAACAATATATAATAGTTGAAGAAAATGATAAATATTATGTATATGTTGGTGTTACAAAAGATAAGATACTTGCTGATAAGATAAAAGCCACTTTTAAAGAGGAAGAAATAGATTTATATGTTAAGGAAGTATATATTAATGATCAGACATTTGTTAATGAAGTAGAACAATATGATGTTTTACTTGATACTTCTAAAACAATGAAAGAGATTAACTCAGTTATGAAATCAGTTTTAGCTACATACGAAGAAATTGTCTTAAAAAAGTGATAAATCTTTAATTTAGTTTAATAATATGTATGTGGTGATGAATTTTGAGAATTAAAGATTTACCTCTTGCAGAAAGGCCTAGGGAAAGATTATTGTTATGTGGAGTAGAGAGTTTATCAGTAGAAGAGTTATTATCTATTACTATTAAGACTGGTACTAGGAAAAAATCAAGTAAACAGCTTGCTTCTGAAATACTTAGTATCTTTGGAATAGATGGATTAAGAGAAATTACAGTTAATGGACTTTGTCAGATAGAAGGTATTGGTAAAGTTAAAGCAATTTCTATAATTTCATCAATTGAGCTTGGAAAAAGAATTATGGAAAGTAATAAACTTAAAACTAGATATGTACTTAAAACTTCTAAAGAAATATATGAATTTAACAAATATCTTTTTACTGATAGAAAACAAGAGTGTTTTTACTGTTTATATTTTAATAATAAACAAGAATTAATAGAAAGGAAGTTATTATTTATGGGAACTATTAATCGTAGTGTTGTTCATCCTAGAGAAGTATTTAAAGAAGCCTATCTTTGTAGTGCTTCAACAATAGTATGTTTACATAATCATCCAAGTGGTGATATAAGACCTAGTTTGGAAGATAAAAAAATAACTAATGCTTTAGTGGAAATTGGAGTAATTAACGGGATACCTGTTGTTGATCATATTATTTTTGGAGATTCTTCTTATTATAGTTTTTATGATGATGGGAAGATAATTAATATGTAATGAATTATAAAAAAGGTTTTTTTAAAAGAAATAAAGCACTAGTTATTGTTGGTTTTACTATTATATTATTTTTTGTAGTACTTTCTATATATCTTAATAAATATGATATTGGGTTTTCTTATCTTAGAAATTTATACTATAATGTTATTAATGTGTTTTCTAAAAAAGTAGATGTTAATTATAATTATGTTGAAAGTAGTAATGTTACTGTACTACAGAAAAGAATTAATGATCTTGAAAAAATGTTAAATTTTAGTCAGACAAATACTACTTATTCAGTAATTAATTGTAATATTATATCTTATAGTCTGAATAATACTAGTGATACTTTAATTATTAATAAGGGTGCAAAGGATAAAATAAATACCAATATGCTAGCTATTAACAATGATGGAGTTGTCGGTGTTATCAGTAAGGTATATAAAGATACAAGTGAAGTTAAACTTTTGACAGGTGGTGTTAATTTGCCAGTTAAAATAAATGGTGTTAATGCTATTATAAAAGATTATCATGATGGCTTTTTAATAGCTAGTTTAATTAAAAGTACAGAGTTAATCGAAAAAGGAAATATTGTTACAACAACATCAGTAGGAAGTAATTTTCCTGATGGAATACAATTAGGTGAGGTAGTTGATTTTTATTTAGATGATGTTGGAATAGAAAAAAACGTTAAGATAAAGACAAATGTTGATTTTTATAATTTACATTACATTAGTATTTTAACAGGAAATAACAATGATAATAATTAATATAGTATTGATATTAGGTATTTTAATAGATGGAATTTTATCTAGTTATTTTATACATTTTATTCCATTTGTCTTTATATCTTTTTGTGTAACACTACTTCCTATTTTAAAAAAAGATAATAATATTTTTATAATTATATTTTATTTAATAATATTTGATTTATTGTTTAGTAATGTTTTTTTATTTTATACGTTTTTATATTTAATTATTTTAATGATAGCTAATTATATTTATAAGATGTTTAAACATAGTTATTTATCAGTTATTATGTTTACTATTACAATGTTTTTAATAAATTATTTAGTAACTAATTTGATTTTTTTCGATAAAGTTTTATCATTGGATATATTTTTAGAGTTTTTTATTAGTTGTTTTATTATTAATAATATTAATTTTTTAGTTACGTTAAAGGGTTCTAAAAATAAGTATTAGTTTATATACTTAATTAGGTGATGGTATGTATGATTCAAAACTAATTAGGAAGAAACTTGAAAAGCAAAGAAAAAATAATAATAGTTTAAAGATACACATAATGAAAGTTGTAAATCGGGCTTTGTTTGCAACTTTCTTAGTTTTACTTACGCTTACTTTTATTAAAATAAGGCCACAGTTTAAGACAGATTTAAAAAAATTTGTGTACCAGGATAATATTTCTTTTAGTAAGATTAATGAGTGGTATGATAAATATTTAGGTGGGGTACTTCCATTTGATTTAAAAATAAAGGATGATAATACACAATTAGTTTTTAATGATACTAAAGATGCCTTTAAAAAGCAAGAAGCATATAAGGATGGGGTAAAAATTGATGTTGATAAGGGTTATTTAGTAACAGCAATGAATAGTGGTATTATTGTTTATATTGGTGAAAAAGAAGGATACAGTAAAGTAATAATTGTTCAACAGGTAGATGGTATTGATCTTTGGTATGGTAATGTTACAAATACCAATCATAAGCTATATGACTATGTAGAAAAAGGTGATGTATTAGGTGAGGTAGTAGATGATAAGCTTTATTTAGTATATCAAAGTAAGGGAGAGTTTTTAGATTATAAAGAATATCTTAAGTAAGATATATATTCATCCACTTCTCTATTTTTTTCTTTTATCATCGATGTTAACAGGAAGGTTTATTAATATTATACTTTTTATGTATTTGATTTTTATTCACGAGTTTGGTCATTCTTTAATGATTGTTTTAAAAAAGTATGAGCTTTTAAGAATAGAATTATATCCATATGGTGGTTGTAGTAAGTATAATAGTTTGATAAATATTTCCTTAAAGGATGAATTTCTTATTTTAATTTTTGGACCCTTGTTTCAGATTATTGGTTTTTTTATTCTGTCCTTTTTTTTAGATTATAGGTATCTTTCTATTTTAAGGTTTTATAATAGTGTAATTTTAATTTTTAATATGTTACCTATTTATCCTTTAGATGGGGGAAAGCTTCTTCATATTTTTATTTCTTATTTTTTAAGTTTTAAACTTAGTTTTAGATATCTTTTTTATATATCATTTGTTAGTTTTTTTATAGTTTTTTATGTTTATCTTAGATTTATTAGAAATATCTTGTTTTTAATAGTTCTTATTCTTTTATATATTAAGTTTATTAGTGAGATATTTAAGTTTTCTTTATATTATAATAAATTTTTGGTAGAGAGATATCTTTATGATTTTTCTTATCTTCCTAGAAAAAGGGTTCATTGTTTGGATAATTTTAAACGTAATAGGTATCATGTTGTATGTATTAATAATAAAAATATTGATGAGAGGGAATATTTAAAAGAATTTTTCATAAGCTTAAATGAGGAGAGGAGAGTATTATGAAAAAGAAAATACCTTTTACAAAAGAAATTCCGTTTAAAACGATGATTAGTGAAATTACAGATATTAATTTAGAACATGATTTAGAGATTTTAGATACTACAATAGAAGGTAATTTTATAGTTAGTGGAAAATATAAAATGACTGATGCTAGTGTTATAGAGGAAGAGTTCTTACATAAAATACCATTTACGATAGAGATGGATGATAGATATGATTTAAGTAAGAGTAAACTTAGCATTAATGATTTTTATTTTGAGATAATTAATGAGGAAATATTAAAAGTTAATATTGAGGTTCTTATAGATGATTATTTTGAAAAAGAAATAGAGGATATAAAGACTACTGATGATAGAGGTATAATTGATAAAAATGAGGTTGATAGTATTAATAATAGTAATGATGATGAAGTATTACTTTTGGATGAAGTTGATACGAGTCTTTTAAAAACAAATAGTGATAGTAGTGTTAATTCTTATCCTGATAAGGAGTCAAATGTTATGAAGGTAGAAAGCCAAAAGATTGTTGATGCTGTTGATAATAATATTGATGCTAATTATGCTGTTAATAGTATTGATAATTCAAGTAAGGTAGAAGCAGTTTCATCTGATTTAAAGACTAGTGATGATTCTAATAGTAGTAGTGAAAATGTAACATCTATTTTTTCATCTAATTTTAATGATGAAACATTTTCAACATATCATGTTTATATTGTAAGAGAAAATGATACATTGGATGAAATACTTGATAGATATAAGGTTTTAAAGGAAGATGTTGGCAATTATAATGATTTAAGTGATATAAAAGTTGGTAGTAAGTTGATTATTCCTTGTTCTAATGAATAGTGAGATACTAGAAAGATATAATTTAAAAGTTAATAAATGTTCTTTGAGAAAAAAAATTAAAATAATTGATACAGATAATGGCTCTTATGTAATAAAAGATGTTAATAAAGATAAAAAAGTAATTTATGATTATTTAAATACAAGAGAATTTTATAATTATCCAAAGGTTATAAACGATTTAAGTAATGATGGTATAGAGATATGTGAATATGTTGAAGATTTTTTAGTTCCAAAGGAACAAAGAGAAGAGGATTTACTTTATTTAATTGGTCTTTTACATAATAAAACAACATTTTATAAGGAAATGTCGTTAGATGAAATCAAAAAAATTTATGAAGATTATAGTAATAGATTTTATTATTTAGAAAATTATTATTTGGATCTTCAAAATGTAATAGAAAAGGAAGAGTTTATGTCTCCTGCTAATTATTTACTTATAAGAAATATTTCAAAGATTTATTATCTTTTGTATTTAGGAAAAAATTATTTAGAACAGTGGTATAAGATAGTTAGTACAAATAAAAGGTTTAGATATTGTCTTATTCATGGAAATATTGATGCTAGTCATTTAATAGAGAATAGTTCTGTTTATTTAATTAGTTGGGATCATGCAAAGGTTGATTTACCAATAAATGATTTGTATGACTTTTATCGAAAAAATTATAAAAATGTTGATTTTAAGAGAATGATTGATATCTATAGGTTAAAAGCTAATTTACATTTGGAAGAGGAGTATTTTTTAAAGTTTAGATTATGTTTGGTAGATAAGGTTAGTTTTATTAAAAGTGAAATAGAGATGGTTGATGCTGTTTATAATTTGGTTTGTTATACGGATAAGACACTTGATGTTTTAAAACAAGATACGAAAGAACCCACATATAACAAATAGTAATTCACAAAATAGTATAACGGCATTTAATTTAGTAGTAAAAAACATTGTTAAGAAAGCTTGATAAATTAATATAATTAAGGAAGAAACAAGTAGACCCATATAGAAAATACTTGTTTTTCTTTTTATTTTACAGGCTTCACATCTACAAAAGAAACCATGAGTTTTAGATTTAAACATTGTAATCACCTATAATATTATATGCATTTACTTTTGATTGTGATATAATTATATTAAAGGTAGGTGTCTTAATTGGAAAGTATTTATGCTGTTTTATGTTTATTTTTTTTATTGTTAATCTTTTATATTCCAACTATTATTTTTTATAGTAAGACATCTAAAAAAGTTTTTAAAATAGAGATTAGTAAATATCATAATTTGGATTTGATGGTAATTAGTTTATTATTAGTGGTTAATATATTTATGTCAACATTAGAGTTAATGAGTTTGTTTGAGGTTAATAAGCTTTTTGAGAAGTTTTATGAACTTGTTTTAGCAGGAGTTATAGCACTTTTTTTTATAAGACATTTTTTTTATACGTTCTTGGAAAGATATAATAGTTTAAGAATTTTTGCTTTCCCATTTCTTCTTTTTTTGATTTGTATTTATGAGATAAATTGTTCTTATAACAGTAGTTTTATTTTTGAAAGTGGTTTTAATAATATGACTGTACAGTATATTTTTATTTATTGTCATATAGCCATTTCTTTGATTTACTTGATTTCAGCAATTGTTGTACCAGTAGTTTGTTATAGAAAAAGGAAAAATTTGAAATAATAGTTTAATAGTGATAGTTGTTAATAAGAAGAAAGGGTGATATAACTTGAAAAAAATATTATATAAAATACATGGTTTAAGTAAGGTACATAAGGATATGGTAGTTATTGGAGTTACTTTGTTAGTACTTTTTCTTGTTGGATTGCCAGGTGCTTTTGCTAGTTTAGTTCCAGTAAAAAGTGTAACGATAACATCAGAAAGACTTGATTATAATAAAAAAGAAGCTGGTAGTTTT
>CANORV010000033.1 GCA_947569245.1 uncultured Mycoplasmatota bacterium
AATGCGATGAATTTGTTCGAAAAAATGTGTCTAAAAACTTGACATAAATTCAATTAGTTGTATAATTATATTATAAACAATATGGGAGTTGAAAACTGTGAAGAATGAAAAAAATTCAAAAAATTGTCTATGCGTGGGGGAGGGGTACTTTACAAATAGAAAAGTAATTATTCCCATATTAATAACTCTAATAATAGCAATATTTGGTACAAGTTATGCTTTATGGCAAATAACATTACAACAAACAGACAACAATGTTATAACAACAGGTTGTTTTAAACTTACTATGGAAGGACAGAGTTCTATAAATGTAGATAAAGTTCATCCCTATTTTCAAAATGATGATTTCCAATCATACCTTCGAAATGTTGGAATAGAACCATACGAATTTAAGATTACCAATACTTGCACAGAATCAGGAAGAGTCACTATAAATTTGGAGTCATTAGATTTTAATGAAAATCGTCTGGATGATAAATATATAAATGTTTTTTTTAGTGATAAAAGATGGTCCCAAATCATAATTCCAGAAGATGATAATAAATTAATATTTAGAAAAAAAAACGAAAGAACAATATCAAAAAATGCTTTAAATTCTTATCAGTTAGAAACAATTGATTTGCTACCAGGAGAAAGTCGTGAATTTGAATTAATCCTATATATGGCATCAGATGCACCACCAACTAAAAGTGTTATAAATAAAACTTTTAAAAGTAAAATAACTATTGATGCAAATGAAATTTTAAAAGACATTATTGATCATACTATTAAAGATTATAACCATACTAGTCTAAACATTGTAAATGGATATAATGTACAAAAAATAGTATTTCAAAATCAACTAAGTAATTTTGAAAGTAACAATATTATCGATTCCTGGGACAGTAGCATTAACCAAAGTGGAAAAATAATGACCTATATAATAAAAGAAGCAGAAAAATTAGTAGCCTATATTCAAAGTGATGGAAAATTTTATTTGCCATCAGATAGTTCATTTCTATTTCGTGATTTATACACCATAGAAAGCATAGAAGGTCTTAATTTAGTTGATACTTCTAGAGTGACAAATATGAAGCACATGTTTCAATTTTTTGGAAAGGATTCTTCATTTAATTTTGACTTAGACTTAAGTAATTTTAATACCAGTCAAGTAATAGATATGTCTTTCATGTTTGCAGAAGCTGCTATAAAAAGTTTGAACTTAAATAATTTTAATACAAAAAATGTAAGATTTATGGAGAATATGTTTGAAGCACTTAACCTTGAAACGGGAATTTTAGACATAAGTAATTTTGATGGAACAAGTGTTGTAAATACATTTTCCATGTTTTGTAATAGTAACATTAAAGAAATAAACCTGGCAAATTTTATCGGTGGAAAAATATTTGATATGTCTAGTATGTTTGCTTACTGCAGCAGTCTAATAAGTCTAAATTTAAGTAATTTAAATACAGAAAATACAAAATACATGATGAATATGTTTTCTGAATGTAGTAGTTTAACAAGTCTCGATTTAAGTAGTTTTAACACGCATCAAGTAACAGATATGTCACATATGTTTGATGGATGTAGTAGTCTAACAAGTTTAGATGTTAGTAGTTTTGATACCAGTAATGTAGAAATTATAGAAGGTATGTTTCAAAATTGTAGTAGTTTAACAAGCCTTGACTTAAGTAGCTTTAATACAAGAAAAATAGGAAATATACTTGCTTTGTTTAAAGGTTGTGAAATGCTTTCTGAATTAAATATAGAAAATTTTGATACCAGGAGTGTATATCATTTTAATTTTATGCTTGCTGAGTGCATTAATTTGACACATATAACATATGGTTCAAAGTTTATATATAAAAATTTACTTTCACCAGGTGTAAGTGGTATGTTTGATAACTGTCCAGCTAATAAACCAACACATGAGTCATGGCTTGAAATTTTTCCTGAAGAAGATTCAGGTAGCACAGATTAAAAAATAGAGAGGACTATGCTTATGAAAAATAGAATAATTACATTAACAATATTTCTGATAGTTGGCTTATTACTTATATTTGGTTCAAGTTATGCTATTTGGTATCTAACACTAGAACAAGAAACTACAAATATACTAACAACTGATTGTCTCGATATTGCCTTTGAAGAAGGAGATGCTATAACTCTAAATAATGCTTATCCAATGGCAATAGAAGAAGTAAGGGAATTTGTTAAAACAGCCAAACCATATAAATTTAAAATAAGAAATATGTGTCAATCACCAACTAATATATATATAAACTTGGAAACTTTAGAGCCAAATGGAAAAAGATTAAAAGATGAATATATAAATTCAATTTTATATGATGGAAAAATAGAAATATTTGATATTGATCAAGATAATTCATACGAAAATGCAGAATGTTTAATAGACAATCCAGAAGAAATACCGAAATTAGATAATGCAACAAACTCATATAATCTAATGGTCTTTTCTTTAGGTTTAAGGGAAGAAAGAGAATTTAATTTACTTTTATATATGAATGAAATGACGCCTACAACTGAGGATACGATGAATGCAATATTTGAAAGTAAAATAGTTGTAACAGCAGATTACGTTCCAGAGTATCAATTTATTTCTACAATCAAAGAAAAAGTAAAAAAGATAATTTTTCAAAATACTATGAATCCATTTGAAGGAGAAAATGTGGTATTTGCATCTGATAAAGGTTTAGGAATACCAAATACAATGAATTATGTAGTAAAAGATGATGCTAATTATATATTATATATTCAGACAAATGGAACATTTAAATTTCCAGAAAATAGTTCTTACATGTTTTCAGGTTTTAGAAATCTAGTTTCAATTGAAGGATTAGAATATATAGACACAAATGAAGTAACAACAATGTCATCTATGTTTTATAATTGTAATAATCTAACAAGCCTAGATTTAAGTAACTTTGATACGAGTCAAGTAACATATATGAATTCTATGTTTTATAATTGTAATAATCTAACAAGCCTAGATTTAAGTAACTTTGATACGAGTCAAGTAATATATATGAAGTCTATGTTTGAAAGATGTAATAATCTAACAAGCCTAGATTTAAGTAACTTTGATACAAGTAAAGTAACAAGTATGGGTTCTATGTTTAAAGAATGTAATAATCTAATAAGCCTAGAGTTAAGTAACTTTGATACGAGCCAAGTAATATATATGAAGTCTATGTTTTATAATTGTAATAATCTAACGACACTAATAACTATTAAAAATCAAAATTCAAAAAAATATTTATCAATGTTTTATAATGCAGCAACAGCTGAAGGAACCCAAATTACAGTAAACTACACTTCAGAAAGTAGTGATTTAGTAGACCAAATGATAGCAACAAAATCAGCATCATCAAACGTCATAAAAGTTACACTAGTATCTTAAATACAATACTAAAAAGAATAGAGTATGAAAACTTTCTATTCTTTTTATTTACTTTAATAACTAAATTACCTTATAATATAAAAAAGGGTAGTGATAAAATGAAAAGAATAAAAATAGATTGGAAAATTATAAGTATAATTCTTTTTATGTTACTTGTCTTTAGAATAACACTAAATGTTATGGAAACAGGCTATGATTATTACTGGCATGTTAAGCTAGGAGAGTATATTATCAAAAATAAAACTGTGCCAACAATGGATATTTTTTCTTGGTATGGAATTATTAATAATCTTCCTTGGATATCACACGAATGGCTAAGTGGAGTCATATTATATTTAAACAAAATAATCTTTGGAAAATATGCTGTTTTAATTTTTTGTACAACAATGTATTTTACAATAATGTTATTACTATTTTTCTTAAATAAAAAAGAATATTTAAAAAATATCAAATTTACTTTACTTCACATTCTAATTGGATCAATATTATTATCAGCATTAGTAACTCCTAGACCACATCTTTTAAGTTATTGCCTATTAATTATTTCTATTTATTTAGTAAAAGACTTTTCTCAAAATGAGAACTCTAAAAAAATATATTTTTTACCATTAATATCTTTAATTTGGGCTAATATTCATGGTGGTTCTAGTAACTTGTCCTATATCATTCTAGGAATATTCTTTATTTCCAAAATTATAGATAAAAAAATGACCTTGTCTCTTTTAAAAAAATATCTCTTTGTTTTTGTCATGATTATAATATCATTAGCAATAAATCCACATGGTATAAAAATTGTATTTTATCCATATCTAAACATGCTTGATACTACGATGAAAACCAACATTGCTGAGTGGAATATAACAAAAATAACTGGACTAAATAGCTTAACCTTATACCTATTTATCCTATTACTGACAATAATATTATTAAAAGAACGAAAAAAAGTTAAGACTGTCGATATCCTTTTATTTCTTTCTTTTCTCTTCTTATCTACCACTTCAATTCGTTTTATGCCATTTATCTATATTGTGTCAACATTTTTTATTTTTAACTACATACCTTCCTGTGAAATAGCTCCTATAAACTATAAAGTAATAACCTTTGTATCAATCATATCACTTATCATTTCCATTGTATATATTCCAAAGTTTTTAGAAAAGGTAAATAAAAAAATAATAGATGATGAAATAATAACTTATTTAAGGGACAATAAACCAGAAAGATTATATAATTATTATGATTATGGTGGTTATTTAATTTATAATGATATCAAAGTTTTTTATGATGGTAGAGCAGATATATTCTCTAAAAACATCTTTCAATCTGCTATAGATGTAATCGATTTAAAAGCTGACTCATTAACCTTTATTGAAAAATTTGATTTTGATTATTATCTTTTACCAAAAAATACTATGCTAGTAAATTATCTACTAGAAAGTAACTACGAACTAATATATGACATTAATAATGTTGTCTTAATAAAAAAAGCATAAAAAAGACTCATTGATTAACATGAGTCTTTACTATTATTTATTTTTAGAGTCATTTTCTTTAGCTTGTGCAATTGAATTAGTTACATAGTTTTCATACTGAGTTTTTAATTCTTTATCAGTAATATTAACCTTGTAACTTTTTCTAAATTCATCCATTGCAGTTATTTCAAGAGAAGAATCATCTTTAAGCTTATTCTTAGCAACCTCTTCAATAATATCATCTTTAAGAGTTTCTAACTTAGCCTTAGCTTTTTGTTCACCTCTTAAATAAATTTCATATCCATAAGTAGTTTTAACTGGAGAAGTAGTATATTGACCTTTCTTAAGCATCAAAACAGCTTTTTCTGCTTCTTCAGTTAATGATCCATGAGAAATATACCCGATATTACCACCATCATCTTTATGTGATTCATCACTAGTATATTCTTTTACTAAATCTTCCCACTTTTCTCCATTTTTTAACTTAGTAATAACCTCATTAGCTTTCTTCTTAGCATCCTCTTCAGCAGCAGTCTTATCAGAAGAAGTCATATCTTCTGTTACTTCTGGTTCAATTAAAATTTTACTAACCTCAATATCTCCAAAGATTACCTCATCATAAAATTTCTTAATTTCTTTATCAGTAACATTTTTTCTAACATAATCTTCAACTGCTTTAGTTCTCTTATGTTGAAGTTTTAAATATGTTCTTAACTCCTCCATAGTATTAACTCCAAAATATGAAGAAACTTGTTTTAATAATAAATCTTCACTACCAAAAGTAGCAAGCCAAGATTGAATCTGTCCTTCAACTTCTTCTTTTTCCTCATCATCAGACTTATACTCTTTTTCAAGAATTTGTGTATCGATTAAATCAAGTAAAGTAGATAAAGCATATCTATCTTTTACTGATTGATACAAAGTATCAACTGAAATATCCCCATTTTTAATAGTAACTACTGCATCCTGACCATTTTCAAGTTTTGGTATTTTACCACAACCAGAAACAAGAAGTAAAGTTGCAACAGATAAAGTTAAAATTTTCTTACTGTTTTTCATCATTATTATTCTGCCTCCTTTAAAATACATATCTATCATAACAAATATACTAATAAATTACAATAATTTGAACAAATTTTATGATGTAGTAGAACCTTTTATTACTAATTACCATAAAATAATGTGAGTAGAAGAAAAAAGGAGGAATAGATTATGAATAACTATGTATCAAACTCTGCTATCGTTTTAGTTCTATTTATCTTATTAGTAATTATTCTAGGCGCATATATCTAATTAATCAAAAGGAGGTGTTTCTATGTCATGTCAAAACACAGGAAATGAATGTTCTAGAGGTGGAACAGGATATGTAATCATCATTGTATTATATATTCTTTTAGCAATCATTCTAGGTGCATGGGTTTCTTGCTAATTAAATAAGAAAAGGCTATTAACAACATTGTTAGTAGCTTTTTTAATATCCTATACTTTAATTATTAATTTTATTATAGATAATATCTATTTTTTCTAAATTTTCAGAACTATACGTATACTTTAAATTATCGTCTTTATATCTAGGTGTCATATGCACATGAAAATGTTTAATTTCTTGTCCATAACCATTATTTTGAGATATAGTAATACCACAACAACCAAGTCTTTCCTTTAACAAATCGAAAATCTTTCTCTCTACCTCTAATATATGTTTAAAAGTTTCACTATCCATATCATAAATATCTAAAATGTGTTTTTTAGGAACAATTAAACAATCTCCATTAGTAGAAGGATTTATATCTAAAAATACTTTTACCACGTCATCTTCATATAAAGTATAACTACTAATTTCTTTATTTATAATCTTACAAAATAAACAATCTTTCATAATAATGATACCTCCAAACTTATTATACAAGAAAAACTCCTTTATATAAAGGAGAATTTAAAAAATAATTTTGTGAATACAGCGAGTATCCATTAATATTATGGTTTTTTCTAGATATTTTATGCACAGTTAGTTAATACTAATAAAGAGGTGAATTAATTTATGAAAAATAAAAATTATAGTAAAAAGGTAAAAAGAGGATTAAAAAGAAAAATAAAAGCTATTGAGTATGGAAAAAAGTATTATTTAAATACTAATAATAACTATAAATAAAATATACATTAACACTAATAAATAATATAAAAAATACATAATAATAGTCTTGTTTTATGTATAAAGAATTAGTATAGATATAAAAAAGTTAGAGAAATATTTAGATAAAAAAATTATTATACCTCTTATATTAATATTTTTTTAATAATAGTTATTATAGCAAGAAGCAGTTTTGCTTTATGGAATATTAATTTAGAACAAAATACTACTAATAGGTTTATAGTAGGTGGAACAACTATATATAATTATGTTAAGGATAAATCTAAAGGTCTAGATACTACTAATAATATTAATTATCATTTTTTTCAAGTGATACTAATAGAAATAGTGTATATGAAACAACAAAAACATCAAGTGATAAGTCTGTTTATTTCTATCATGGAAGTGTTGCAGACAATAATGTTATATTTGCAAATCTTTGTTGTAAAATAGTAAGAACAACTGAGGAAAATGGAGTTATGCTTATTTATAATGGCATATCAGCAGAAGATGGTAGTTGTTATAATACATCTATAAATTCAACAATCGATGAGAATAGTTGGAATAAGGTTACAAATAATCATGCTTATGTTGGTTATATGGTAGGAACTGTTGCTGCTACAACTTATTTACAGGCTAATAGTAGTGACTCCTTCATAAAAAATACAATAGATACATGGTACTATAATAAAATAGCAAATACGGCTTTCGAATCATTAGTTATTGACAGTGTTTATTGTAATGATAAATCTTTGGAAAGTGATTGGTCAAATTATAAATATTCAGATTAGATTGATAAGTCTAAAATCACTCAGTATGGATATGGAAAAACAGATTTAGTGTTTTTAAAGGAACATCTAGAGTTGGAACAGCAGTAGAAAATTCAACACCAACTTTAGTATGTGAACAAAACAATGATAAATATACTAAAAGTACAAGTCTTGGAAATGGGAAATTAACTTATCCAGTTGGACTTTTAACAGCTGATGAAGCAGTTTTTGCAGAATCTAAAGGTGGAATATTAGAAAATCAGAATATGGCTAATCCAAATATGTATTTAACAATAGGTGGAGATAAACATTTTTGGACAATGACACCCCCATCGTTATTATAATAATAGTGTTATCTATCTTGCTGTTAATGATGCTTAAGTAATTACTAATGAAGCAGCAACTAATTCAATATATATAAGGCCAGTAATAACTACCAAAGAAAACACTCCTATATTACAAGGTGATGGAAGTAGGAAAACACCATTTGTTTTGACTAAGGATGAAAATACACCACTACCACCAGAAACTAACCCATCAACAATTCCAGTCGATTATCAAGACAATGAGATTTTTAAAGATTATTATGAAAAGGCCTATAGTAAAGTTAGAGGAATGACTTTAGAAGAAAAAATCTGACAATTATTAGTTGTTCATTATAAGGAACCAACTACTTTAAATGATGCCGTTAGAAATTATAAGGTTAGTGGAACAAATTTTTACACTGTTGATTTTAATAATAAAACTAAAAATGAGGTTAAGGAAATGATTTCTAATTTACAAACATCAACTAAAATTACCCTAATTACAGTGGTTGATGAAGAGGTGGAAAAAGTTGTAAGAGTTAGTAGTAATAAAAGTCTAGTAAGTGAACCATTTAAATCATCAAAAGAGTTGTATGAAGGTGGTGGCTTTGAAGCTATTATTAATGATGCTATAAATAAAAATGCTATTTTAAGTGAATTAGGAATAAATGGCCAGTAAATCAACTAAAGTATCATATACTTTAAAACACTTTTCAAAATACAGTAATGCCACTGATAATCATACTTAATCAGCAACTGATGAAAGTAGTATTGAGGAATTAAGAAACAGGCATTTAATCCCATTTAAAAAAGGAATCGAAAGTAAAGCAAAAGCTGTTATGATAACTCATAATATTGTATCAGCTGTTGATACAAAAAAACCAGCCTAACTTTCAAAAGCAGTTCATAATATTTTATTTAATGATTTAAAATTTACAGGTATTGCTATCACATAAGACTTAGATATGGGTTCAACATCAAATATAGAAGATAATTATACTAAAGCAATTCAAGATGGTAATAATATTATTATCTGTTTCAACTATCAAGAAGCACAAGCTAATATATTAAAAAGTATAGAAAATTCTACTTTAACAGAAGAACAAATAACAAAGCTAGCTTTTAAAGTATTAGCATGGAAGTATTATAAAGGTTTATTAACGTAAAATAAAACTAGTAAGTAGGTTTGATTAATTATCTTCTACAAACTAGTTTTTAATGCTTATAAAAACATATTATATAACCAAAAAAGGTAAATAATTGTAAAAAAAATAACGATTTATGTTATACTAATAATACTTTTAAATTAATATTAAAAGTGATAAAATTAAATAGGTGATATTCATGAATATAATAATGAAAGAGTTAACTGTTAATTCAGCTGATAATAAAACAATTCTTAATAATTTTAATTTAAATATAAAAAGTGGAGAAATCCATGTAATTATGGGGCCAAATGGAACAGGAAAGAGTACTTTATCCAAGACTATTTTAGGTAGTAGTGAGTATAAAGTTAAAAAAGGAGATATTTTAGTAAATAATACTTCAATTATTAATATGCCAACAGATGAAAGGGCCCGTCTTGGAATTTTTTTAGCTAATCAGTCACCAATAAGTATTGAGGGTGTATCAAATAGTGAGTTTTTAAGAACTGCTTTAACTAATATAACAGGTCAAAAAATAGGTATATATCAGTTTATGAAAGAAATGAATTCTTGTATAAAGGATTTAGAAATGAATCAATCTATGATGCATCGTGCAATAAATCAAGATTTCTCAGGTGGAGAAAGAAAGAAAAATGAAATTCTTCAAATGAAAATATTAAAACCTAAGTTTATTATTTTGGATGAGTTAGATAGTGGATTAGATGTTGATAGCCTAAAAATAGTATGTAAAAATATTAATAAGTACAAAAAGGAACATCAAGAAACATCTATTTTAATGATTACACACTATCCAAGAATTTTAGAATACATTAATCCTGATTATGTTCATGTTATGATAAATGGACATATAGTAAAATCTGGGAAAAAAGATCTTGCTTTTGAAATAGAAAAAAAAGGTTATGAAGTGATAAATACAATGGAAGAAGCTAGCAGTTATGAATAGAATATTAATAGATAACAATCAGATTAATTATGATGGTGAAAATTCTATTTTAATAAATGATACAAAGGAGAAATTAGTAATTAATGTAAATAAACAAACAACATTAAATATATTTATTTTAAAGATAGAAAAGACAATTGAAGTAAATGTAGACAGTTTTGTCAAAGCCAAAATTAATGTTATAAAAAAAATGCCAAGTAACAAAGTAGTATATAATTTAAATGAAAATAGTAAGTTAATTGTTAATAAGTTATCATTAAATAATAGTGATGAAGTAACAATTAATTTAAATAAGGAAAAAGCAGAAGTTACATATAATTATAGTGCTATAAACTATGAGGTTAGTAATTATAAAATTGATATAAAACATAATTCAAGAAATACTATAAGTAATATTTATAATCATGCTCTTAGTATGAGTGATAAAAAAGTTTTTTTTGATGTAAATGGCTATGTTTATAAAAATTCTAGTAAGTGTATTTGTAATCAAGATAATAAAATAATTTACTTAAATGAAAATTTATCTTCTATAAAACCTAATTTATTTATTGAAAATTATGATGTTTCAGTAAATCATGCTGCATATATTGGAGCATTTAAAAGAAAGGAATTATTTTATTTGATGTCAAGAGGAATAAAAGAGGAAGATTGTTATAAATTATTTAGAAAATCATTTGTTTTGGGAAAAATGATTTTGGATAATGATGAAAAAAAGGTCTTTGAAGAAGAATTAAAAAATATGTTTTAAAGGAGGTGTCTTATGAATAGAGAGGATTTTAAAATACTTGATACTAATCTTATTTATTTTGATAATGGTGCAACAACTTTAAAGCCAGTTCAGGTAGTTGATAGTATTGTTGACTATTATACTAATTATACAGCTAATGCTCATAGAGGTGACTATGACAATAGTCTAAAAGTTGATATGATGTATGAAGGAGTTAGAGATAAGGTTAAAAAGCTTATTAATTCAGAAAAAACAAGTGAAATAATTTTTACTGCTGGAACAACTGATTCATTAAACAGAATTGTTTTTGGGTTTATGAAGAACAAGTTAAAAAGCAATGATGAAGTTTTGATTACTAAAGCAGAGCATGCATCAAATATTTTGCCATGGCTAGAACTTGAAAAAGAAATTGGTATTGTTGTAAAGTATATCCCATTAACGAATGACAATACAGTGTCAACAGAAAATGTCAAAAATAGTATTACAGAAAATACTAAAGTTATATCTATTGCACAAGTAACTAATGTTTTAGGTGATACTAGGCCAATAGAAGATATTGGAAAAATATGTAAAGAAAATAATATTTATTTTGTTGTAGATGGTGCTCAAAGTGTACCTCATATGAAAATAGATGTAAATAAAAGTAATATTGACTTTTTAGCATTTTCAGCTCATAAAATGTTAGGACCAACAGGAGTTGGAGTATTATATGGAAAGTATGAACTATTAGATGAATTGAAGCCAACAATTGTGGGAGGAGGAATGAACTCATTATTTGAGTCTGATGGCTTAGTAGAATACAAAAAACTACCTACAAGACTTGAAGCAGGTACTCCAAATATTGCTGGAGTAATTGGCCTAGGAAGAGCTATTGATTATCTACTTGATATTGGTATGGATAAAATTCATGATTATGAAATAGAACTAAAGCATTATTTATTAAAAAGATTAGAAGAAGTACCAAATATTGAAATATATAACAAGAATATAGAAGGAGCAACAGTTGCCTTTAACTTGGAAGGAGTTTTTGCTCAGGATACAGCAGTTTATTTAAATCATTATCATATCTGTGTTAGAGCAGGAAACCATTGTGCTAAGATTTTAAAAGATGAACTACATGTAAAAAATACTTGTCGTATTAGTTTTTATTTATATAATACTAAAGAAGAAATCGATAAATTAATTGATGTTTTAAAACGAAGCAAAGATATATTTAAAATTGTACTATAGGACGTGATAAAATGGATCCAAATTTAAGAAGAGAAATATTACTTGATAATTATCAAAATCCAGAACATAAAGGATTAACAGATGATATTAGCTATATAAAGGTAAATACTAATAACGAAAGCTGTATTGATAATTTAGATATTATGTATAAAATAGAAAATGATAAAATAGTTGATATTTGTTTTGATGGAGAAGCTTGTGCTATATCAACAGCAGCAACTTCAATTATGATTAAAGAATTAATTGGAAAGACTATAGAAGAAGCTAAAAAGATTGTTACGGAATATGAAAAAATGTTAAACGAAGAACCATACGATGAAAACATGTTAGGCGAATTAATCGTCTATAACGAAATATATAAACAACCAAATAGAAAAAAGTGTGCATTATTACCATTTGAAAGTATAAAAAAAGTAATTGATTAAAATCAAATAGAAAAGTGGTGCTTAAATGGAAATTAAGGGACTAAATTTAGAAAATGTTTTAAAAATATCTGAAATAAAAAATGAAGATTCTTGGGTTAGAGAGTATCGTAAAAAAAGTTATGAATATTTTATGAAAACTGCCTTTCCTAATTTTGGACCAAAAACAGATCTTTCACTGGATGATATTATCTATTATAAAACTAGTAGTGAAGATTTTATAAAAAGCAGTTGGAATAAAATAAATGCTGGCATTAAAGATGAACTGGAAACACTTGGTGTTATTGAAAGTGAAAAACATATGGATGGAATAGGTGTACAGTATGAAAGTGAAGTAATATATCATAATATGATAAAAGAGCTTCAAAGCAAAAATATAATATTTACATCTATCGAGGATGCTTTAAAAAATTATCCTGAAATAGCTAAAAAGTACTTTGGAAAAATTGTTCCTTATACAGATAATAAATATGCTTCATTAAATGGTGCTGTCTTTAGTGGTGGAAGTTTTATCTACATTCCACCAAATACACAACTAGATAGACCACTTCAAAGCTATTTTCGAATATCTTCAAAAAATATGGGGCAGTTTGAAAGAACACTTATTATTGTTGATGATAATAGTAAGCTTCATTACATTGAAGGGTGTACAGCACCAAGTTATAGTGAATCATCACTTCATGCTGCAGTAGTTGAAATTTATGTTGGAAAAAATAGTGAGTGTCGATATACAACTATTCAAAATTGGGCCCATAATGTCAGTAATTTAGTAACCAAGAGAGCTTTAGTAGAAACAAATGGAAAAATGGAATGGATTGATGGAAATATTGGAAGCAAAGTTACTATGAAATATCCATGTTGTATTTTAAAAGGAGACGACTCAAGTGGAACCTGCATTACAATAAGTGTTGCAACAACAAATCAAGATCAGGATACAGGAAGTAAAATGATTCATCTTGGAAAACGTACTAAGAGTAACATTTTATCAAAAAGTATTGCAAGTAATGGTGGAAATGCAACTTATCGAGGATTAGTAGACATTTGTAAAACAGCAGTTGACAGTAAATCAATTGTCAAATGTGACACTTTAATATTAGATGATATCTCTAAAAGTGATACTATTCCAACTAATATTGTCAAAAACAAAACAAGTACAATTGAACATGAAGCAACAGTATCTAAAATAAGTGAGGATAAACTGTTTTATTTAATGAGTAGGGGAATTTCTAAGGAAAGAGCAACGGAACTTATATTACTTGGTTTTTTAGAAGAATTTCGTGAAGAATTACCAATGGAGTATGCTGTTGAATTAAATCAATTACTTAAAAAAAATTTATAAACTATAAAACTTATATATTAGATTAATGTATATAAAAGAAAAATAAGAATTTTTAAATGGATTCTTATTTTTTTGTTGCAATAATAAAGCTAAATTTAAAAATTATTGATTTGTTTAAAATAAAAAATTTTTTTATCATAACAAAAAGAAAGGAGGGAATACTAATGTTGAACCAAATTGTTTTAGTTGGAAGATTAGTAAAAAAACCAGAGCTAAAAGAAAGTGAAAATGGCAAAAAATTTTCTTTTATAACTTTGGCAATACCAAGAAGCTTTAAAAACATAAATGGTGAGTATGACACTGACTTTATTGATTGTACTTTATGGGATGCGGTAGCATTATCAACCGTAGAATATTGTGGTAAAGGAGATATAGTAGGTGTAAGAGGTAGAATTCAAAGTAGAGTAATAGAACATGATAATACCAAAGAATACACAATTAACATCATTGCAGAAAAAGTAACATTCTTGACAAAATCACAGGCAAATAAAGAAAAAGACGAAAATTAGGAGCACTTTGAAAAGTTTCTTTTTTGCTAACTTTGGCTAATATTTGTTTCGGTTTCTCTATAATTGAAAATAACGAGGTGAAGTATGTGCTTTTGTTAAATAAAAGATTGAAAGAGGCAAGAAAAGCTAAAGGCATGACTCAAGAAACTCTTGGGAAGGAAATTGGTGTAACCAAGGTTAGTATTTGCTGCTATGAAAATGGTACAAGAACACCAACTCTTGATACATTAATTGATTTAGCTAATGCTTTAAATGTCGAAATAACCTATTTATTAGGTATTGATTCATTTGAAGTTGCCGAAAATAATGGTAGTTACGGTATTCATTTAGCCAAAGAAGAAATAACATTAATTAAGGAACTAAGAAAAGATTCTGTGCTATATAATAGGATACTAGAAGATCCTAAACGAACAGCCGAATTAATAAAACGAAAATTGGGATAGTAAATACTATCTCTTTTGTTTTTTTATAATGGTTGTGATATTGAAATCAAAAAATCTTTATGATATACTGAAAATAATAAAAATAGAAGAAAAAATAGTTACTAAAAAAATTTATATAACTAGTCTAGAATAGGAGATAGGAATTAATGAGTATAGTTGATGTTATAAATAAAAAAAGGTTAGGATACGCTTTAAATAATGAAGAGTTAAAATATGCTTTTAATAATTATATGAGAGGTAATATCACAGACTATCAAATGTCTGCTCTTTTAATGGCTATTTGTATAAATGGAATGAATGATGAAGAAATTTATTATTTGACAGATATTTTTATTAATAGTGGTGATACATTAGACCTTAGTAAAATAAATGGAGTAACAGTTGATAAACATTCAACTGGAGGAGTAGGAGATAAAACAACTTTAATTATTGCCTCAATTGTTGCAGCATGTTCTTTAAAGGTTCCTAAAATGAGTGGACGTGGCTTAGGTCATACTGGTGGTACAATTGATAAGTTAGAGAGTATTCCTGGCTTTAAAACGGAGTTAACAGAGAAAGAGTTTATAAATCAAGTTGATGAAATAGGACTTGCTATAACTTCTCAAACAGGACATCTGGCACCACTTGATAAGAAGATTTATGCTTTAAGGGATGTAACAGGAACAGTTGAATCAATTCCTTTGATAGCATCTTCAATAATGAGTAAGAAAATTGCAAGTGGAGCTCAAAATATTATTATTGATATTAAGGTTGGAAATGGTGCTTTAATAAAGAATAAAGAGGATGCAAAACGTTTATCAGGTATTATGAAGAAGATTGGAAAACGTTATAATAGGTGTGTTGAAACAATGATAACATATATGGATATTCCACTAGGTACTTCTATTGGTAATGCTTTGGAAGTAATTGAAGTAATGGATATTTTACAAGGTAAAGAAGAAAACTATCTTGTCGAGTTATCAAAGGCTCTAGCAAGTAAAATGATTTCAATGGGAAAGAACATAACTGTATTAGAGGCATCTAAAGAAGTGGATGAGGTTCTTCATAATAAAAAAGCTTATGAAAAGTTTTTAAGTATGGTCAAATATCAAGGTGGAAATATTGATAAGATAAAAGTAAGTTCTAATAAAAAGGAGATTATATCTTCAAAAAGTGGTCATATTATTGACATGAATGCCTATGAGTTTGGCAAGTTGTCATTATCTTTAGGTGGTGGTAGAATCACTAAGGAAGATAAAATAGATCCAAGTGTTGGAATCGTTTTAAATAAAAAAATTGGTGATGATGTAAAAAAAGGTGATGTACTTTGTACTTTATATTTAAAGACTGATGTATCAGATGTAGAGTTTGATATAAATAACTATTATACATTTGAAAACAGAAATAGCAAGAAAGCTGTTGATATAATAGATACTACAGTTAATAAAGAGGAGTTTTAATAAATAAGGTATATAGTATAGTTTAATTAGAATAAAGGTAGGTAAAAATATGAAGAAAAAGAAAAGTATCATAGTAGTTATAATGATAGTTTTAGCTGT
>CANORV010000034.1 GCA_947569245.1 uncultured Mycoplasmatota bacterium
TCTTCTTTTTTATTATAATCAAGCCTTTCTGATGTTATCGTTACACTTTTTACTGGAACTAAACTAGCTAATGCACTTGGTATTAGAATAATTCCTACTAATAATAACACTACGCTTAATCCTACTAACATTTTTTGAACTCTATTTAACTTTAACCCTTTTACCTTAAGAAGCTTCTTCATTTTATCACCATATCATCATCATATTTTATAAATCAATTATAGCAAAAAAACAACCTAAAGTATACAAAAAGAGAAAACTTCGTTTCCTCTTTCACATTTATCATTATTATTTTTTCTTCCATAGTATTCTTACTGTGTAAAATAAGAACACTGTAAATATTCCAACATAGCCCCACATAATTACATCACATAAGACACCATTTGTATACTTATTTATAACATGTGGAACATTTCTTGGTAGATATTCAGCAATCAACTTTGATATTTCTGGAATATCTAGATTAAGTCTTACAAAATCTAAAATACGTAAAAAAATATCAATTGATGCTACTCCATAGACAAATGATGGAAAACTTTTAAAGAAAAATATTATTAATGCTATTAGTACGATTAGTACTATTAAATCCCAATTCATTATTACCACCTATTATGAATTTTACTACAAATTTTGACATATTTCAAGTTAAGAATTAGTCATTTACTTTAATTTTACATTTTGAATTTTAACTATAAATGATTTCAATAATAGCATCCTTAATTTTCTCCATTGCCTTTGAAGTTAAATTACCATTTTCCTTAATAAATGATTTATCTTCCTTAAAAAGACTAAATCTTTCAACATAAAAGCAATTGAAAACTCGACAAATTTCGTAATACTTATCATTAAAATAATTATAAACTATATCAAATGTTTCATTATACTCTAAATAACCTAAATCATTTTGCTTTTGGTTATATTCACCTAGTAGAATTATTGTTGCATCTTTATTTATTAATCTTATCTTTTCTATAACAAGACTTATTTTATTAGTTATTTCATCTACTATAGTAGTAAGATTTGTTATATTTTGATATAAATTTTTATCAAATAAATTAGATATTTCAAGTTCTTTTTTACCAAGAGATAAAATAATAATATTACTTGTTTCTATCAAATCTTTAATATTTTCTTTACCTGCACTTGTATCTATTTTTATATTTTTATCAATATTTTGAATGAGTGAAGATATAGTTAAGTTTTCTTCATAAGATTTGTATTCTTTTAAAATATTATCTTCTAAAAGTCTTTTTATAAGTAACTCATTATAACTTTTGGTTTCTTTTTCACCAATTGATAAGACTTGTTTTCTATCTTGATTATCAATAGATTTTACTGCTTTTACTCTAATTTTAGTAGAAAACACCTTCTCTACATCTTCTTTAGCAGTATCTATATCTAGCCAAACACGAAGCTTGTAAGTAATACTTTCTCCTGGTTTTATACTGCCAGTATCTAAAATTCTATAGGGAGCCTCTCCTGTTTTTGATAATCTACTCGTTTTAGTTATTTTATAATTTGAAAGTTGATATTTAATATTTTTATCAGGCTGACGATTTTTTTCATTTCTAATTTCTGTATTATCTAAAAAAATTATATAGTCATTAGAAGCATTACCATTATTAGCAATGGTAAAATTGTAACCTTCTTGATTTTTACCTTCAGAGTCTGATATTGGATTTATATTATCCAAGGTCACATTTTTTCCTTTAACATTATCTAAATAGACATCCAAGTCCTCTGTTTTCATATAAAGCCCATTTCCCATTTCAATTGAAGACTCTAATAAGGCATAACTGGTTCCAAATAGTAACATTATTAAGCCAATTGATGCAAAAAATGCTGCTAATTTTAGTGATTTTTTTGGCATATGAATCAACCTCTATTCTATATTAATATGATACAATAATATTTAAAAAAAGTAAATGACGAAATAAATACAGATATGTACTTCATAGTATAAGTAACATATTTTTAGAATTATTATCAACACGTGATGATTTAAAAGAAATATATTTTTACTGCTTTTTTGTTTTAAACTAACAATAATCTTTTGTAATCGATATTATTTTTATTTGCTTTATTGATTCATTTAACATGTTCTTATAATATTTAATGACTATTTTAATCATAAAAAGAGAAGAACAAAATTATTCTTCCCACTAGTTAAAGTATTCATTATTCTTAAATTCTTCTTCTAAGGTTGTATCTTTTCCATGACCTGGATAAACTTTAATATTTTTATCATACATCTTTATTTTCTTAATACTTTTTAACATATCATTATAATTACTTTCCTCTAAGTCACATCGTCCAATGGTATGATAAAATAGAAAGTCACCAGTAAACATTATTTTTTCATCTTCAAAGTAGAATGTTGTACAGTCTTCCTTATGTCCAGGAGTTTTTATTAGTTTAAATGTAAATGGGTTTAGAGTAATTGTTTCTTCTTTAGTACTAAAATCATAAATTTTTGGATTATATTTTTCTTTTAAATAATTTAATGCCCCAATATGATCGAAATGATAATGTGTAATTAATATGGCCTTTACTTCTTTTTCTTTTATTATTTCAAGGATCTTTTCTACTTCATCACCAGGATCTACAACTAGACATTTGTTGTCTTTGTTTATTATATAACAATTTTCTGGTATTTGTTTACCTACCACTACTTTCTCTATTTTCATAACGCTTATCCCTTTCTATTTTTGAATATACACAACCACAGTAGTCTTGACGATATAAATCATAAATTTTAGAGAGTTCAATACTTCTTTTATAACCATTTTTCTTTTTAAAATCACTATATAAGTATTTTACTTGATACTTTTCTTCTAATTTCTTGCCAATTTCGTTTAAAATATTGCTATTTTTATATGGACTAACAGAAAGTGTTGTGGTAAAGTAGTCAAAATTATATTCTTTAGCTTTTTTTGCTGTTTGTTCCATACGAAGATTATAGCATTTAAAACATCTTTCTTCTCCCTCTTTTAAGTTTTCTAAGCCTCTAGAAATAGAAAAAAATTCTTTGCTATCATATGTTGATTCCATAAAGGAAACGGGATATTTAACTGGCAATTTTTTTATTAGTTCTTGTTGTTCTTTTTTTCTTTTTAAATATTCTTCTTCAGGATAAATATTAGGATTATAATAAATAATAGTTATTTTAAAATAATTTGAAAGATATTCAAGAACATAACTAGAACATGGTCCACAACAACTATGTAAAAGAAGTGTTGGTACAAATGATTTTTCTATATTATTTTTTAGTATTTTTTCTAGTTCTTTTTGATAGTTCATCTTTTTCTTGGTCCTTTTTTTTAGTTTGTGTTTTTTTGGCTTTTGACTTTTTCTTTGGTACTTCTTCTTGTTCTTCTATAAATAACTTATCTATATTTTTAGTAGGTATCATCATTTTTATATTTCTTATAATAGAAATTTCATATTTTTTAGTATTTATGTCTAGTTCTTCTCCATCAATACACCATGGTTTTTTTAACTTTTCTTTAAATTCTATTTTAAAGTGATTGGTTTTATGAAAGTAAAATCCAGGTACTTTCGTAATGTCATTTGTTTTTAGGTATAGTAAACTTTTTACAATATCTTTTTTCTTTTCTAAATTGCAAAGTAAAACTTCAAATGTATTATCATTTAGTTTTACGTCTTTGTAAAAGTTATTTATTCCAGCAATTCTATTGGCATTTGAGATAAGAGCAAAGGAATAAAGTCCATGATATTTTTCTCCATTTACTTCATATGTGCATTCGTAAAGACTAGTTTTTTGAAGAAAGTATTTAGCTGCTTCTATTAAATAGGCAAAATATCCTATTCTTTTTTTCATTTTTCTTGGGGTTTCATATGGTACGTTCATAAATTTTCCAAAGCCTGCAACATATACGAAAATTCGGTTGTTAACTGAACATATATCTATTTCTTTAACAGTTCCGTTAAGGATTAGTTTTAAGTTTTTTTCAATATCTTTTCCAAGACCAAACATTGCACCAATGTCGTTTGTTGTTCCAACTGGAAGGTGTGACAATACCAAACGTTTTTTTCGTTTTAGGTTTCCAGACATTACTTCGTTAAAAGTTCCATCTCCACCAATTGATAAAACTAAATCTACTTCTTCTAAAGATTCTATTATTTCAGAAGCATGAGATTTATATCTAGTTACATAGGTAGCAGATTCATAGCCATAATTTTTTAGAATGGTTTCACATCTAATTACATCATCTAATTTAAACCTTTTGTTACCACTATTTGGATTGAATATAATCACTGCTTTCTTCACTCAAATCACCTAGTTGTATTATATATCAAAAACGAAATGTTTACAAGACAAAAGATAGAGTAAAGGATTTAAGTAATATGTCCTTTATCTATCTTCTTTAGTTATTTATTTCTTTAATTAATTCACCTTTTACAACGTTTGAATTTGATGATTTAGTAGCTATCATTTTGTCTACTAAATCACTTGTTTCTGTAGTGTAGTTTACTTTTATCAAACTACCATTATTAGTTGCAGTTCTGTAAAACATAGATAAATATGAATTAATGTTAGGATTTAATATGGTAATAGCTGTTGTTAGGTTGCTACAATTATAAAACATAGCGTTCATATTTGTTACTTTGCTTGTATCAAAACTGCTTAGATTTAGGTTTATTAAATTTCTGCATTCATTAAACATAGCTAACATTGTTGTTACTTGACTTGTATTAAAGCTACTTAAATCTAGGCTTGTTAAACCGCTACATCCATCAAACATAGATGACATTTCTGTTACTTGACTTGTATTAAAGTTACTTAAATCTAGGCTTGTTAAACCGCTACATCCATCAAACATAGCAGCCATACTTGTTACTTGATCTGTATTGAAGTTACTTAAATCGAGATTTATTAAACTTCTACATCCATAAAACATATATAACATGTCTATCACTTGACTTGTATCAAAGTTACTTAAGTCGAGGCTTGTTAAACTTATACAGTCATAAAACATTTCTTTCATTGTTTTTACCTGACTTGTATTGAAGCTACTTAAATCGAGACTTATTAATCTACTACATCCATAAAACATACCATGCATCCTTATTACTTGACTTGTATTAAAGTTACTTAAATCAAGACTGGTTAAGGCACTACATAAAGAAAACATATATAACATGTCTATCACTTGACTTGTATCAAAGTTACTTAAGTCGAGGCTTGTTAAACTACTACATCCATTAAACATATATGACATGTTTGTTACTTGACTTGTATCTAAATATTCTAATCCTTCGATACTAGTTAATTTTGAAAAACTATCAAATAGCAATGAACTGTCCTGATTTGCTATTACTTTTTCATTTCCTTGAATATATACTGTGTAAGTTTCTTTATCATCATTTAATACCATATGAGCTATTACTGTCTCATTTTTGGCTTCTGATATATCAAAACTTTCACTTACATTTTCTATATCATGGATTTCGTTTTCAAAAATAATTTTGGTAATAGATGATTTATATTTCCATATTTCTGTTTTTTGACTATTAGTAACTTTTTTCATAATTGATGGTGGTACTGTATATATTTCTCCATCCATTGATTTTGATATGTTTATTTTTGCCCATTCAGCTTTGATAATTACATCACTTTCTGGCATGATAAAGTAATCCTTATTTATCATTTTGACATTTTTGTTTGTAACCTTCCATCCTTTAAACTGATAATTTCCACAAGTTAATTTCTTATTACTTATCTCAACTGTTTCAAATACTTTTCTATTTTCTGTTACTGGTACATCAGTACTTAGTGTACAATCATCTGGAGTATTTGCATCATATATTACTTGATAGTGACTTGCTAAAATTGGTGTTTTGCTACTTGTTATATCTTCTGTTATTCCAGCAATACTTGTCTTTATTTCTTCTTTGATATTTGTTGGATATAGTCCCCCTTTATCTAGATATTCTTTCTTCAAGTTAACATCTATGGTAAGCCTTGCTCCTCTTCCACTTCTTAAATTATCTATATTCCAAATTATCTTTGGAACACCTTTTTCATATTCTAGTTTGATGCTTCCAACTGATTGATTAATACTATCAACCGAATCTATTTCAAAGTATCTGTTATCTATATAATCAATTATTTCAAATTTATCATATTCAAGTGGTGCAACACTAGCTTCAAACAAAACATTATTTAAATTAGTCATATCAGCTATAAACTGTTGGTCACTTATTTTTACAATAGGTTCTAATATATCACTTCCCATTTCATACTGAATTGCATTAATTGTTAAATATGGGTATTCTTCCTTTAAATATTTATATTCTCCTACTTCATTTGGGGTATTCTCATTAGGATATCCATCTGTTAAAAATAGGACAATACACTCTTTACTTTTTTCCTTTTGATATGTTTTTAAAATAGTATCAACATTTACTAAAGCTTTGTAATAATTAGTTGTTCCTGTTGTAGTTAAGTTATTTATTTTATTTATTAATTCATCTTTATCACTTGTAAATTCACTTACTATAGTAGAGTCTGTTTCAAAAGTAATTAGGGAAGCTTTATTATTTTTATTTTTCATTAACTCTTCAATTAACTCTATACTGTCTTCCTTTACTCTAGTTAATTTATCTCCATTCATTGAACCAGATATATCAAGAACAAAGATAATATCAGTATCCTTCTCTTCTTTCTTCATTACTGTATCTAAATTAAAAGTAATCCTTGCCTTTCCAAGAGAAGTCCATTCTGCTTGCTTATCAATCTTAAAACTACCTTCTTCTTTTTTATTATAATCAAGCCTTTCTGATGTTATCGTTACACTTTTTATTGGAACTAAACTAGCTAATGCACTTGGTATTAGAATAACTCCCACCACTAATAACACTAGGCTTAACCCCATTACCACCTTTTGAACTCTATTTAATTTTAACCCTTTTACTTTAAGAAGCTTCTTCATTTTATCACCATATCATCATCATATTTTATAAACCAATTATATCAAAAAAACAACTTGAAGTATATAAAAATCATTATATGCTATTAAAAAGGTGGAATATTTAGTTTTTCATTCCACGCAAAAAAGTGTCGAACACAATACTGTGAATGACTAAATGCACCAGTTAAGGTGTAATAATATGAATGATTAAATGTGCCATTTTACCCATTCGATAATAATAAATAAACTACGCCTAAGGCTTTGTTATTTATTATTATCTTTATTGAATAAACTAGGTTTAAGTATAATGTCTTGTGGTGGGATAAAATAAAAACCTAGTTTTTTTATGTTTTCTTTTCCTATTTTTTCTTCCATTAATTCAAATGGAGTTTTGCCATCTAGTTTTTCTCTTTTTGTATTATTAATATGATTCATCATTAATATAATATCTTCATCAGAATATTTGTCTAAATCTATACCTTGCTTAATAAACCTTCTAATATATTCGTGTGTTACTTCAATACTTCCTTTTTGATCACTTCTTCTAGAGTCACAAAAGAACACTTTTGTCTTAACAACATCAGCACCATTATTTTCTATTAAATCTGGTCTTTTAAACTCTTTACCATTATCAGTTAATATTATTGGAAATATCTTATGAAATAACTCATACCCTAATATTTTCTTAACATCATTAATTTTGTCAGTAACTTTAGATATTGTTTGACTTTCCAATTTATAAGCCATCATGAAATTAAAAGGAACAAGGTTTAAAGTAAGTAAAACAGAGTGACCTTTAATACCTTCAACAGTATCCATTTCTACATAATAATTTATTTTATTGGCTTCTTTATATTTAACAAAATCTTGATAAGTATGGTTGATTCTACAAGCATTTTCTTTTCTTTCACTTTTATTTTTAGAAACCTTTCTTGTTCTTTTACGATATCTAACTATTCTAGGTAAATCAATATTTTTACAAGATAAATAACCTTTTTCTTGATAATAATATAAAGTTCTTTCAGTGGTATCAAATTCAGGATGATCAGAAACAATCATATAAAACTAATGACCTTTATCAACTTCATCTTTAATTATTTTATCCATCTTTCTAAACTCGTTATTTTCAAAATCAATACCTTGTCTGGATTCGACTAAAGTTTTTCTGTAATTATTGTTAGCATCTTCAGCATAATAGAAATATCGATTCTTTTTGCATTTATTTTTATTAGATCATCCATTACACACAAATGGGGCTTTGTCAGTTTTATTACATTTCGTATTAAAGTTATTAAAGTGATTCCCTTTAATTAAAATTCTTCTTGTTAATATTTCTCTAGAAATAGTAGTATGAGGTTTTCCTAACATAGTTCCAATTTTTCTTAAACTAGTATTTTCGTTTAGATTATTTTCTATAATAATTCTTTGGCTTAAATTTATGTGTTTTCCCATTTTAAAAATCTCCTTTCAGTTATGGGCAAAACAGCAATATATATTATACAAATTTTATTATATTTCACAAGTATGATGAGTGAAATACTAAATTAACCATTAACATTTTTACTGGTGCATTTAAAAATTCATTTGAATTTCATTAAAATAAATATTTTCATCTTTAATATTTAAGATTTGTTTGGTATAATCAGTATGAGTCATTTAATCAGATCCTTTCAATGTTTTATTAGCAATTACATTGTATCATAAGTTTCTGATATGACTCTTTTTTATTAACTAAAAATAGTGTCGATGATTTACTCACCAACACTATTTATTATAGAACCCTTTCTCTTATTTGTGACTTTCTTCTATTCTTTTAGGATATTTCTTCTTTTCTCTCATAACATATTCAGAAACCTCTGTTTCTATTTCACGAAGAGATTTTTTATCTAAATTAGAAATTGTCACAAACTCCTTTACTGTATCAATGTGGACCTTTCCCCAAATTAAACCAGATAGCACCTTTAAATCATTAAACAAATCCGGAGTTATAGAATCTAGAAAATATCCAACAACAACACGATCTCTTCCAATTAAAATACGCTTATTAGTAATAGCAACAACACAAGTTGAAAGTATATCAAAAGGATTATCATTTTTTTGCCCAACAAACACATACTTGACAACCTCATCAGGATTCAAATGTTCTTCTACTCTAGATGAATTCTTCTTTAAACGCCAAGCAATAGTTTTGGGATATTTTTTCTTAAATGCTAAAGCTTTTTTATATACTTCATTCATTTTTTCATCATCCTATTCTTATATTTATTACTATCCTTCTATAATAACACCTTGTTCATTAAAGAAATCAACAAAATTACTTATAGTTAATGGTGTTGTCTTACTTGCAACTAACTTCTTATTTTTTACAATTAAAACTGCTGGAGTTTCCTTAGATATATTACTATCTAATTTAGTAATCTCCTCTATTTCTTTTTCACTCAATTTATCATATGCTAAATACTTTATATCTAAATTATACTCAAATGCAACTGACTTTAAAATTGGTGTTTCATATTGTGTCCAATAACTACTATCACTTGATAAATAGATAACTGTTTGATTCTTTTTATCTTTTAGAGCCTTTTGATATTCACTATATGTAATCTCACTTAACTCTTTCATTAAAGTTTCATCTAAAACCTCACCATTTGCTAAAAGTGGATTAGTATTTTTATTATTTTCTTCTACCTTTTTACAATAATTTCCAAAACTACAATCAGATATTTTGTTACTTATAAAGAATATTGCAAGTACAAATACAATAACAATTAAAATAGTTATTACTACTTTTTCAATATCTTTTTTATTAAACTCAACTGTTTTCTTCTTTGGTTTTTGTACCTTTATTTCATCTTTTATAACTACTTTTTTAACATCTACTGTTTCTTTTTTTACTTCTTTTTTTGTAGACTTAACTTCTTTTTCATTAGATTTTTTACCTTGTTTATTTTTTGCCATAACCTTTTCCCTCCTAAAACATAATAATCTGACAAATTTATTATAACATACTTTCTATTGATTCAACAATTTTTTCTATCAATTTATTAAAATAATCAAATATCTTACCTAAAGTATAATCAATTAACTCATTTATCCAACTGTCATTTTTCTTTTTAGATGATGTCTTCTTAGTACTTTTCTTTTCTTCCTTTTCATCAGGAACCTCTTTTATTTCATTACTCCATTTACCACGTTTTAATGCTTTAGCAGTTACCTCTTCATCCTTAAGAAGTTGTACATATTTATAATCACCATAAAGATAAGCAACTTCTGCTAATCCCTCTTTAATCAAATTAACTTGTAATAACTCATCATCAACAAAAACCCAAGCAAGCAATCTATCATATCTATCCTTCCAATCAGAATTCCTATCATATTCAAGTTCTATCTTCTTAGCATTTGTTAACTTATTACAAGTATATTCACTTGCTTCTTTACCATAGGCTTCAGCTTTCTTAGTTGGATGAACAGACTCTGGTGTATCTACTGCCAAAAACCTTGTTGAATAAATCTCTCCATCTGGAAAAGAAAACTTAGCAGTATCTCCATCAACACACTTTGACAAAGTAACCTCATACCTTTTATCATACTCTATATCACTTGCTTTGACACCAACTGGAAAAAATACACTAATAATAAGTACTAAAATAATACCTTTTTTAAATCTATTAAACATATTTATACACCTCTAACTTCTTTTTATTCTTTTTAGTTTCTAATAAAATATTTCCTATCTTAAACTTACCAACTTTCTTAATCGAGATAATATCATTATACCTAACATCTTTAATTTTAGTTTGTATCTGATAATTAACCAAAACCATTTTCGATGTAATTAAAAAAACAGCTTTACTCCTAGAAATATTTGCCAAACTACTTACAATAGTATCTAATCTCATACTAGTTACAAAACAGTTAAATACTTCTAAATGATTCTTAATAAGAACTAAATCATCTGTAATACTTATCTTAACAGGAATCTTTTTTATACAAGTTAAATTATCAATTAAAAAATTAGTCATTCTACTTAGTGCTGTTAGATAAATACAATCTTCTTCAATAAAAATATCACCTATCATAGAACTTGTTAAACCAAGAGAAAATAAACAACCTAAAACATCTTTATGTGTTATATCTTTTACTGGAGTAATCTTTAAAATATTAATATCATCTGGTGTTTTTGATATGATACTTTTACTACACATTTCATTAACTTTATATATTGGAAGATTTGGTATATATTTTCTTACAAGTAATTCTTGATGTTCATTTAGAAAAGATGATGAAACTAACTTATTACTAACGCAATATTTCTTATACTTATCAATAAGGCTTGCTATAAGGATTCTATCATCTTTATTTGATATTTCGTTTATTAATCTATTTTTATCTATCATACTTATCCCTTTTAAATTATATAATACTTCACTTTAAAAATAAAGATTTGACTACCTTATTGACACTAATTTTGTCAATTTATAGAAATTAATTCTAAAACTTTATTTTCGTTAATAGAATAGCTAAAAAGGAATGATTTTATGGACAAAATTACAATTGGAATACCAAGAGCATTACTGTATTACAAATATAAAGATTTATGGATTAATTTTTTTGAAAAACTAGGATGTAATGTTATTGTTTCACCATGTTCTACTAAGGAAACCCTAGAAAATGGCAAAAAATATTTAAATGATGAAGCATGTTTGTCTATTAAAATATATATGGGACATGTCGATTACTTAAAAGATAAATGTGATTATGTTTTAGTACCTAGATATGTTAGCTTAGTTAAACATGAAAAACTTTGTACTAACTTTTCCTGCTTATATGATTTAGTTAGAAATAAAATAGATGTTCCTATTATTAATTACAACATTGATATAGATAAAAAAGAAGATGAATTTTATGCTTTTACTGGGATGGGACTTGCTTTAGGTTTTAAATATGCCAAAGTAGTTAAAGCTTATAAAGATGCCAAAAAAGATGAAAAAATAAGTAGTGATAAAAGATTATTAAAACAAAAAAGTATCTTAGGTAGTTCCAAAAATATTAAGATATTAGTAGCAGGACATCCTTATAATATGTATGATAATCTAATTGGTAAACCAATAATTGAATTTTTAAAAAAGAATAATATTGAAGTAATATATGCTGATATTTATGATAAGAAATATCTAAAAAGTGAAGTAGAAAGAATTACCAAAAGAAATTATTGGACTTTCAATAAAGAGTTAATTGGATCGATTAGTCATCATAAAAAAAGAATGGATGGTATTATCTTGCTTACTGTTTTTCCATGTGGACCTGACTCTTTAAGTAATGAAATGATTATTAGAAATGTTTTAGATGTTCCAATTATCCAACTTGTTATTGATGAGTTAGATAGTGAAGCTGGTATTATTACAAGACTTGAAAGTTTTATAGATATTTTAAATGAAAGGAGACAAGTACATGAATAAAATTATTAGTTTTCCTCATCTTGGTAATTACTCAGTTCCTATTTCTTTTCTTTTAAGAGAATTAACAAAATATGAAGTTAGAGAAAGTCCTCCTATTACAAAGAAAACACTTGAAATAGGTAGTAAATATGCACCTGATACTGTCTGTGTTCCATTTAAATATAATCTTGGAAACTTTATAGAAACACTAGATAATGGCAGTGATATTTTGATACAAGCAGGTGGAGGATGTCGATATGGTTATTATAGTGAAGTACAAGAAAAAATACTGAGAGATTTAGGATATAATTTTGAATTTATAAATTTAATTGATAGTGATAAAATGAAAATACGTGAAGTATATAGAACTTTTAAAAAGATGAATAAACATCTTAATTTTTTTAAGTTTTCTTATTATATGCTTCTTACTATACAAATGATAAGATATATGGATAAGTTAGATGAAATAATTAGACATAGAATTGGTTTTTCTTTAAATATTAAGGATTTTACAAATAATAAAAGTAAAATGCTAGATGAATTTAGTAAAGTTAATTCTTTTTATTCTTTAACAAGAAAGTATTTTAAATACAAAAAAATATTTAAAAATATAAAAATTATAAAACCTAATAATTGTATTAAAATTGGAATTATTGGAGAACTTTATACTGCAATGGAACCGTTTTCTAGTTATTTTTTGGAAATGGAACTTGCTAAAAATAATATCGAGATAAAGCGGTTTACTAATCTTACTTATTTACTTTTTCAAAAGAGAAGGCAGACTAAAAAAATGTTAGGGAAAATAAAAGACTATTGTACGTATACTTTAGGTGCTGATGGGATGGATAATGTTTATCGTTGTAAATATTTGATTGATAATAAATATGATGGAATAATTCATACGAAACCTTTTGGATGTACGCCAGAAGTTGGTGCTATTCCTATAATTGAAAAAATTTGTAGTGATAATTGCATGCCTATTATATTTTTTTCTTTTGATTCTCAGACTAGTGAGGTTGGAATTAAAACGAGGTTAGAAGCTTTTTATGATATGTTAAATGTTAAGAAAGGGTAAAGATTATGGAATATTTTTTAGGAGTTGATATTGGAAGTATTTCGACTAAAGGAGTTATTATTGATAGTAATTTGAATATTATAGCTAATAGTTATTTATGGACAAAAGGAAATCCAGTTGATTCTATAAAACGTCTTTTAAATGATTTAAAAAAGCAAGTTAGTGATGATATTAAAATTGTTGGAGTTGGTACAACTGGATCTGCAAGAAAGTTGATTGGTGCAATGCTAAAAGCTAGTGTTGTTAAGAACGAAATTACGGCACATGCTGTTGGTACTTCAACTCTTTATCCTGATGTTAGAACTATTTTAGAAATAGGAGGACAGGATTCTAAAATTATTCTTTTAAAGGATGGAATTGTTACTGATTATAATATGAATACTTTATGTGCAGCTGGAACTGGATCATTTTTATCTAGTCAGGCAAAAAGGCTCGATGTTTTAGTTGAAGATTTTGGTAAAATAGCTTTGACTAGTAAAAATCCTGCTAAAATTGCAGCTAGGTGTACTGTTTTTGCTGAGAGTGATTTAGTTCATAAGGCTCAAATGGGATATAAAAAAGAAGATATTATTGCTGGGCTTTGCTATAGTGTTTGTAATAATTATTTGTCAAATGTTGCTAAAGGCAAAAAAATAGAAGAGCCTATTATCTTCCAGGGTGGTGTTAGTAAAAATATTGGGGTTCAAAAAGCCTTTAAAGATATAATTGGTAAGGATATTATTGTCGATAAATTTGGACACTTAATGGGAGCTTATGGTGTTAGTATTTTGGCTCTTAAAAGTAAAGAAAGAAGAGAGTTTACTTTTTCTGTTACTGATGATGATTTTGAGACTAAGGGTATTACTTGTAATAAGTGTGGTAATAATTGTGAAATTGTTTTAGTAAAACAAAATAATAAATTGATTGATGCCTGGGGAAATAGATGTGAAAATGGTCAGGTTAAAATTTGATATATTGGTAAATAAAAAAGTAATTATGTTTGTTTGATTATACATAATTACTTTTTTTATGAGTTTTTAATTTTATTCGTACTAATTAAAACTTAAAATTAGATATTTTAATATTGTTTTATTTAAACTAACAAAATGCTTACTCTCCTATAGCACTAATATTTCTTCCTTTTACTATATTAGATCCTTCTGACTTTGCTATAATATCTCCTACAATAGTTTCAGTTTCATCTGTATAATCAAGAGTAATAGTAGCTCCCTCAGCTGTTGCTGCATTAGCAAACATTCCTTCATAGCTTGTTGGGATAAAGTCAATAGTAATTGTAGCAGTTAAATTACTACATCCGTCAAACATGTGATCAACTTTTGATGCTCTTGAAAAATCAATGTTTTCAATTCCTTCAATAGTAGTTAATGCACTAAATCCTGCAAACATGTATGAACTATCAGGATTTGCTATTACTCCACCTTCTCCTTGGAAATGTGCAGTAAATTTAGTTGCATCATCGGCATTTGCAATAGCATAAACTTTTGCTGTTTCATTAGCACTTGCTGAGATATCAAAGTTTTGTGTTGATTCATCTAATGTTGCAATTGTATTTTCAAATACTACTTTTGTGATATTTGGTTTATAAGTATCTGCCCAAATTTCTCCAGTATAATTTTGTGGAATATTTTTAAGTATTCTTGATGTAGTTACAGGAATATAACTTGCAGTTATAGTAATTTTTCCTTTCCAAGTTGCTTCCATTACTTCTTCTACTGCCTCAGTATCATCTGCCATCCAGATTCTTAAACTATATGTCTGAGTTGTTTTTCCAGGAAGCATTCCTTCATATAATTTGTAAGCTGCACTTGCTGTATCGATTACTTTTTCTTGATTAACATTACCTTCTACTAGTTTATCGATAAATACTTCGTCTTCACCTTTTAATAAATGAGCTTTTACGTACTTATCGGCTAGTTTCTTGTCACCATCACTTACTGTTTCTAGATTTATTACATATCTAGTATTAACAGTACAAGTATTTTCAACAGTAAATGTATAAGGAGTTAATTTTCTTCCCTCATCATCAAGTGTTGGTGTTGCATCTGTTACTGTGATAGCATCTGTATCATTTGTTAATGTCAAATTCAAACATCCAGTTGTAATTATATTTGTATCTGTTTGTTGTAATGTTATTTGCCATAATGCAAATGAAGTTCCACCTATAAAAACTAAAGCTAATAGTATTAATAGTGTTAACATTCTTCTTTTATTCTTCTTGTTATCTTTCTTTGGTGTATCAAATTCTAACTCTTCCATTCTTTCTACCTCCATATTTTACATTTTTATTATAGCACATGCATTTATTTTAATTCAACATTTTTTTGTAATTCACCCAAGTTTTACAGTTGCAATTTTTTATAAGCCTAATTTCACCTAGATTTTA
>CANORV010000035.1 GCA_947569245.1 uncultured Mycoplasmatota bacterium
AATTCATTTATCATCAGTTTTTGGCTTCACCAACACTACTTGACAAAGAACCAAACCAAATACCACTCTTTATTTTTAATTTATCAATTTGACTATTTCACTTTCACTACGTCAATTTTTACTGAATAACCATTAATATTATCTATTTCAGTTTCCAATAGTTCTTTATCAATTTGAGTAGCCAAAGTTTCCTTCATTATAAGACTCTTAAAATTATTAATAGCACTAACAACTTCATTATCACTAGTATCATATAACAAATGAATTCTATCAACTATATTAAAATCTTTACTTTTTCTAAGTTGTTGAACTTTACTAATTATTTCCCTTGCAATTCCTTCTTCTATCAACTCTTTAGTAAGTGTAGTATTTAATATAATAAATTTATTACCCTCATTAGCAGTATTAAACCCTTCTTTAGCAACAACTCTAACATCTAACATATCACTAGTTACTTTATGTTTTTCTCCACCTAGCTCTATTTCGAAAACTTCCCCATTTTCTAATAATTTAATATCACTATACTTAAGTGTTTGAACATAATCACTAAATAGTTTCATATTAGATGAAAATATAGGACCACAAACCTTAAAATTAGGTTTTACCTGTAGATTTAGATAAGTAGATAAATCTTCAACAAAGGTAATTTTCTTAACATTTAATTCTTCTTCAATCAAAGATGTTAAATCATCAATTGTCTTTTTTATTCTAAAATCTAATATTACTTCACCTATTGGTTGTCTAACCTTTATTTTAGCTTCTTCTCTTGCATTTCTACCAAGTGAAATTAAATCTCTTACTAAATCCATTTTTTCTTCTATTTCTTCATTAATTAAAGAAGCATCATATTTAGGAAAATCAGCTAAATGAACTGACTCTTTTCCTGTTAAGTTTTTATAAATCTCTTCTGATATAAAAGGTACAATTGGAGCAATCATTTCAGATAAACCAAGTAATACCTGATAAGTAGTTTTATAAACTGCACGTTTACTATTATCTAACTTGCTACCCCAGAATCTTTTACGATTACGTCTTATATACCAATTAGACAAATCTTCTGATATAAACTCGGTAATACTTTTTACAACTTTATTTAAATCATACTCTTCATATGAATCTGTTACATATTTTAATAATTTATTATACTTAGACAAAATCCACTTATCTATTTCTTCTAATTCATCATAACTTACATCACACTTATCAATTTCAATATTATCAGTATTTGCATATAAACTAAAGAAATTATAAGTATTCTTAAGTGTATTATAAAATTTTGAATAAACTTCTTTTAATCCTTCCTCATCAAACTTTATTGGAGTCCATACTGGAGAAGTATAAGGTAAATACCATCTAACTGTATCAGCACCATACTTTTCTATTGTTTCAAATGGAGAAACAATATTTCCTCTTGACTTACTCATTTTCTTACCATTTTTATCAAGTAATAAATCATTAACTAAAACATTTTTATATGGACTTTTTCCCATTATAAAAGTACCAAGTACCATAAGTGTATAAAACCATCCTCTAGTTTGATCTACACCCTCAGAAATAAAATCTGCTGGAAATTGATGTTCAAATAATTCTTTATTTTCAAATGGATAATGATATTGTGCATATGGCATACTACCAGAGTCAAACCAACAATCAATTACATCTGAAACTCTAGTCATTACCCCACCACATTTACTACATTTTAAGTAAATATTATCAACTACTGGCCTATGTAAATCAATTGTTTTAACATCGACAAAACTAGTAGCTTTTTCTTTCAACTCTTCACGTGAACCAATCATTTCCATATGAGAACAACTACATCTCCATAATGGAAGTGGTGTTCCCCAATATCTATTTCTAGAAATTGCCCAATCATTTAAGTTTTCCAACCAATTACCAAAACGCTTTTCACCAACAAATGATGGATACCAATTAACGGTTTTATTGTTTTCAATTATTTTATCTTTAAATTTAGTCACTTCTAAATAAAAAGATGGTTTTGAGTAATAAATAAGTGGTGTATCACATCTCCAACAATGTGGATAATTATGAGTCATTTTTAACTTTTTAAATAGTTTGTCATTATTTTTTAAATACTTAATAATTTCAATGTCAGCATCAAAAACTAACATTCCTTTCCAAGGTCCTTCTAAGTATTTTCCATCCTCTCCAACTGGATTAACAACTGGCAAATTATACCTTTTTCCAACGTTATAATCATCCTGACCAAAAGCTGGAGCAATATGAACAATACCTGTTCCATCATCAGTTGTTACATAATGATCATTTGTTACAAAGAAAGCTTTATCCTTTATTTCAATTTCTGGAATTAATTGCTCATATTCCATATATTCTAAATCAGTTCCCTTATATTCTTCAAGTAAAGTATATTCATCACCTAAAACTTTAGACACTAAATCCTTTGCTAAAATAAATTTATAACCTTGACTCAAAACTTTAACATATGTAACATCAGGATTAACACAAAGAGCAACATTAGCAATCAAAGTCCAAGGAGTTGTAGTCCAAACAAGAAAATAACAATCATCATCCCTTTTCTTCATTGGCACAATTACTGTATTAACAGTATCTTCTTTATAACCTTGAGCAACCTCATGACTTGCAAGACCAGTTCCACATCTTGGGCAATATGGAAGTATCTTATGTCCCTCATAAAACAATCCTTCATCGAAAAACTTCTTTAAAATCCACCATTCTGTTTCAATATAATTATTGTCATATGTAACATATGGATGTTCTAGATCAATAAACTGACCCATTTTAGTAGTCAAAAGTGAGAAAGCCTTCTCATTAGTCCAAACACTTTCCTTACATTCCTGATTGAACTTTTCTATTCCATATTTTTCAATATCCTTTTTACCTGTAAAACCAAGTTTTTTTTCAACTTGTAACTCAACTGGTAATCCATGAGTATCCCAACCAACTTTTCTTAAAACTTTTTTACCCTTCATAGTTTCATATTTACAAAAAACATCTTTTAAAAATTTTGCCATCATATGATGAAGTCCTGGTAAACCATTAGCTGTAGCTGGTCCATCATAAAAAACAAAATATTCATCACCTTTATTAATACACTTTTCAAGTAAATTCATCTTTTTCCAATTTTCATTAATTTTATCCTCAAAAACAGATACTTTTTCTTTTGATAATTCCTTAAACATTATAACACCCTCCTATATAAGTACCATTGAATAATATATAATAAACATAAGTAAAAATATTATGCCTTCTCTTTTCGTAATTTTATAATCGTTCTTTGAAAAAATAAATAAAATCAAAGAAGAAAGAAATAAAAATATCAAATCTATACTATTAAAAGTTCCAATATCTATAGCACCAAATAACATAATTGGAAGTCCCAAAACAATTCCTATATTAAATAAATTACTACCAACAACATTACCTATTGCAATATCATATTCACCTTTTCTAGTAGCCACCACACTAGTAACAAGTTCTGGCAAACTAGTTCCTAATGCTATTATAGTAAGTCCAATAATTCTTTCACTAATTCCAAGTTCTAATGCTATTTTAGTAGAACTATCAACAACTAAGTTACTACCAATTATAATAGCAATTATACCAAGTATAGTAAAACTAATTGCTTTTGGTAAACGCCATACAACATCATCACTATCTAAATCTGTTTTATTTCTCATCATCGAAAATAAATAATAGATAAAAACACAAAAAAATAGTAAAATAACAATTCCGTCAGTTCTTGTCAATTGATTAATTTCTACTTCACCAAAAATTTTATCATTCATTAAAATAATAAGTAATGTAGTCATTAATAAAACAAGTGGCATCTCCTTTTTCACTGTTGAATCTTTAACTCTTAAAAAATGAAACAAACTAGCAATACCTAAAATAAGTAAAATATTCAAAATATTACTACCTATAACATTTCCCAAAACAATTTCACCATTTCCTGATAAAATCGATTTTATAGAAACAGCAAATTCTGGAGCACTAGTACCAAATGCTACAATTGTAAGACCAACAAACATCTTTGACATTTTTAAATTAAGTGCTAAATTACTAGCACCATCTACAAAAATATCAGCACCTTTTATAAGTAATACAAAGCCAATTACTAATAAAACAAATTGTAATGTCATATCATTCTCCTCTCAAAAACAAAAAAATCCATTCATCACATAAGGACGAATGAATCGTGGTACCACCTTAATTTATAGATATAATATCTATTTCTCAAAACTATAACGCGTTACCGTTTTTATCTTATCCATAAAACTCAAAACTTGAAAGTGATCTAAATTTCATATCAATATTTTTCTTTCAGCATTTGAAAAATTCTCTACAAATGACATTTGAAATTCCGTCTTTCGCTCTTGATTTCACAAGACTAAATATATCATACATTAAACTACTTTTCAAGATATTTCTAAATTTTCCAGTAAAATTAGTAAAAATTTTTCACAAAGAAATTTGATATAATTATTACATAATATCCTGTTTTTCTTTATTTTTTTAATTACTTATATAGCTTTATAATATAATAACTACGACAAATTAATAAAAAGAGACTTATATTTATCTCTTTTCTAAAACTACTTATTCAATTTCAAGTTGTTCTATCTCATCTACAACATCAAGCTGTTGCTCTACTATTGACCTCAACCTATTTTTAAACGTTTTCAAATTCTTTTCAGCTCTATTTCTTTCAGCTTCAATTTTTTCAGCTCTCATCAAAGATTCATTAACTATTCTATTAGCATTTCCCTTTGCTTCTTGAACAATTAAATCAGCTTCGTATTGAGCCATTCTTTTAATATTATTACTGGTAGATTCAACATTAGCTAAAACCTTATTTAGGGACTTTTCTATATCTTTATAATGTTCTAATTCTTTTCTTAAGAGACTAATTTCTGTTTCTTGTTTTTTTATCTTTTCAAGCACCATCTCAACTCTTTTTATTGTATCATCTAAAAAGTCATCTACTTCTTTTCTATTATATCCCTGAAATTCCCTACTAAACTTCTCCATAAATCCACCTCTAAAACAAAGAAATTATACTACCAATTAAACCCCTCAGCATTATCATCACTTGTCTTTGTTCTTCCTTTAGAACTCTTAAGAGTCGAATCATCACTAATTTTACCTTCTACATCAACATTATTTGGGGTACATAAAAATATACCTCCACCTAGTTTTTGCATATCCCCACTTATTGCATACAAAGCTCCACTCAAAAAGTCTACAATACGTTTAGCCTGTTCTGGTGTTACTCTTTTTAAATTAACAACAACAGTATTTCTTCTCTTTAAATAATCTGCAATTTGCTGACTTTCAGAATAAGCACGTGGCTCTAGTAAAATCATCTTATTTCCGCTACCACTCTTTTCATCAGTTGTATCTTCTACATCATTATAGTACTCATCATCACCAATATTCTCATTACTATCTTCGTTTTCTACACCTAGAAATCCTTTTAACTTACCAAACGCCATTTTTATCCCTCACAATTCATTCATAATTATAAATAAATTGTATCATAAAATAATTTGTTTGTAAAAGATTATTTTTAGTTTATACTAATATAAAATTTTTATTTTTTATCTACATAATATACTTTATATTTATAAAACCTATTTATCTTATTTAAATACTAAATCTAAGTTTATCATTTCTATTATTTACTAGTTTAAAAACTATATACCATTATTTTTAAAATCAAAAATAAAAACTTTAATAAGAAAATACTAATATCTATGCAAATATTTTTTATTATTAAATTAAAAAAATCTATAAATAAGTATCTTACTTTATAAAATACTTATTTATAGATTACATCTGCATTTTCTTCATCTTAACTCCGTCTGTTTCTTTTCTACCAGCAAATAATGCTTGAATAAATTTTGGATTATAAAATATCAAATTAGATATTTCCTCATTCAAAATTTTTAAACAATCCAAAGCCACATAACCATAATTATCAATTGATTTTAACGGAATAAATTTATCAGCAACACAAGCAACTGTTCGAATTCCTCCATTAGCTTCAAATATAGTACCATTTTCCCATGGCATATCACAATCAGGTTTTAAAGCATATCCTGATAAATTTCCAAGTATGTTTCTTTTGGTATCACAATCAATCAAACTATAAAGCCTATCATAACAACTAGTATCAGCATCAATAAAAGACTCAAGTGCCGATGGAGAATATACTCCATTTGTACTTCTTACCCTTCCAACATAATAATTTTCGGCAAATGTAAAGTAACTATCTTCTTGAAATACTGCATATAAATCTCTTACTTTAAAATTATTACCAGAATATCTAAATTTGCTACTAGAAACACTTTCTAGTAAGCAACTATTAATTTTTCTAAGAACTATTTGTGAAACTTTTCTCTCAAATGTACTAGGAGAAATCGTTTTGTTACTAGCATCAATTGATACTATTTTACTTTCCTCTATTATATTATCATTAACATTAACTACTACATTTTTTTCTTCTGGCATACTATTTTCAAATACAGTTTGTCTTGCCGAATTTTTTTTACTTTGATTGTCGACATTTTTGTTTTCAGTTTCTTTTTTTACTTTTGTAGATGGAAGTGATTTATTTTTTTCAAGCAAATAATCTATATTTTTTCTTGTACTAGAATCTAATAAATCTCTTGCTGCTTTACAAAATATTTCCTTTAAATACTCACCATCACTATTTTTTCTACTTTCATCATTACCACAATAAATTGAAACCATCTTTTTTAGTGCAAGTCTTATTTCTTGATTACTTGCTGTTTGTCTAAGACCTAAAATGGCATATGGATTATACATATTTGGCATTATTAGTCCCCCTCTTCTTAACAGGTAGTATAATACCAGGTTCTAATTAAAAAGTCAAATGTTTTTAATACCACAAATCAACAATATTAGCATTATTTGATAATGGCTCTGGATTAGGTTTTTCTACTCTTAAAGAAATCGGTACTTTAAAAGCATTTCCAAAGGCAATACAATTTCCAGGTATTAATGTCTTCAATTGCTCCATAACTTTAGCACTCATATTAGGAACCATATTACGAATATATTCTAAATCTTTAGGATGTAGTGTACGAAGTATTATGAAATTACTACATTGTGAAATAGTAGTTTCAGATAATTCACTTGGTCTTTGAGTAATAAGACCAAGTAATACACCATATTTTCTTCCTTCTTTTGTAATACGATCAAAGATATTATATCCAAGAATTTCTGTATCATTATCATTCTGTACATATCGATGAGCTTCTTCTATAATTATATGAAAAGGAATAGATGCTCTTTGCTTCAATGACAAAGCAAAATCAAATAGTAATTTAGATAAAATCTTTGTAATAGCCTTAGCTATACGATCATCAACATAATTAATATTGAAATTTATAATCTGACACTTTTTACCATCAATTGATGTAAGCAACTTTCTAATATACATTTCTCTAGTAATCATCTCTTTATAACTAAAATATGTTGCTACATCACTATTAGCAAGTGCATGTAATCTAACACTCAAAATATTAGCATAATCAAATACTCTATTACTCTTAAGCACACCTTCACTAATAAGAGCAAAGTCAAGTGCCTTTTCTAAATCAGATAATGTATAAGGAACACTACCATCAGGATCTTTTAATTCTAAGCCTTCAATCATAAACTGACTTACAAAAGAAACAACAAGTTCAATTTCTTGTATCTTTCCACCCTTATCAACAAATAAACATTGTTTAAGTGTTCTAGTATATCCAGGTTGAACTATTTTGCTTTCTAAATTTAAATCTTTAGTATTAAAATTAGTCAATACAGCAATTATTTGATCTCTTATCTTACTAGACTCATTACCACTCATCAAAATATCCATAATAGCACGAGCAATTATATCATTTTTGTGAGAAATAACCTCTGGATTATCACTTTTAAGAAGTGTTACAAGTTTTAATGCCTTATCAATAATTGGAAGTTGATTAGGATTATCAACACCAAGTAAATGAGCAATATCATCAGTATTTAAAAGCCAAAGTGGAATACGTAAAATTTCACTATCTGGATATACCAAATTTGTAGTATAGTTTTTATACCTTACTAGTGGATTTTTAGTTTGTAAATCTTTAAGTGCATGATCATACTCACCATAAGCATCAAATAAAAATATATTAGAATTTAACGGAACATAACTACTTCCTGTAAAAACATTTTGTAAAATTCTAGAAACCGTAAAACTTTTCCCACTCCCAGTATTACCAATTATAGCAAAATGATTACTAAAAAATTGATTAACATCAACATTTACTCGATAATTATTATAAACAGTTGAAAGCCCTAAATATACTTGTGTTTTATCCTGTATTTGTTGTGGACCAAACATCATTTCTAATTCTTCCATATTAATCATTCTAACAGTTGCTTTAAAAGATGGTTTTTTATTATAACCAGGTACAAATTTACCATTTATAATTTCACCTAAAATTACAATTCTCATTGTATCCTTACTAACATCTGTAATCTCACCAACTATTTTTACCTTACTATCATCAAATACAGCATGAAGTCCAATTAAGTTAGCCTGACTAGTTATATCAATATCTAATTTTATTGTAATATTATTATCCTCAATTGAAATTATCTTTCCTAGCATTTTAGCACCCTCTATTCTTTATTAATTATATCGTAACTTGTACAAGAAATCTAGATAAACTAATATAATTTTTAAACTTTATTAAATTTAAATATTAAATAATATAAATTGTACTTGACTTAATCTAATAAAGTAATTAAAATACAAAAAAAAGAATCTAGGTGTTATTTATGGAAAATATTGAACAACAAATTATCAATGCCAAAAACTTCATATTTAATAATGATAGTAATAATTCAAATTATATATCTGTTTAGTATGGAGCAACTGAAACAATTAAAGAATATGTAGAAGCTTTAAATTGGACAAATGTAAATTCTGCTTTAACAGTATGTTCTAGTGGAGACCATATTTTTAATTTAATTAATAAAGGTGTTAAAAGAATAGATAGTTTTGATATAAATCCCTTAACTTTTCCATACTTTAAATTAAGAGAAGGAATTATGAAGGCTTTTTCATATCAAGACTTTTACAAATTTTTTGAAAGATTAACAATAATAGCAACAAATGAAAAAAAAGAATACGATTATTTTTCTATCATCAAACCTTTTATTGAAAAACCTTATGACTACTTTTGGGAAGAGTTATACCTAGAAAATTTAAGAAGTAATGTCCATGATATAACAACACCTGGATTATTATCATTAATGTGTATGAATTATATTCCACCATCTACAAGTAAACTGAGAAATAAATATTATGAAAATGAATATGAGTACGAAAAAACAAAAAACAATTTAAAAAATTGCTCAGTTACTTTTAACATTTCAAATGTTAAAGACTTATCAAAAACCTTTAGGAGAAAGTATGACAAAATCTTTTTATCTAATATAGCTGATTATTTAGATATAACTACAAGTACAAAAGAACTATATGAAATTATTGTCGATAATATAAAACCACTTTTAAATAAAAATGGTGAATGTTTATCTGCATATACTTATAATTATACTTCAGATAATCAAAGTGAAAAAATTAGATTCAAGTTTAATCCAAATGGCAATTATTCAATTTTTGAAAAAAATTTAAGACTAATAAAAGTAAATAATATTAATGTATGCGGTGAGCCAAGTTGTCAAAATAAAGATGCCGTTTTAGTTTATAGAAAAAGGTAAAATTCAATAATATATATTAATTTTTTCGTATTCAAATTGACATAAATTTTAAAAAATGCTAAAATGAGGCAAGTGTGGGTGATTGATATGCTTAAAACAAAAGATATATTAGATGAAAAAGATAAACGTTTACGTATGATTAGTAAAGAGGTTATTTTTCCACTAACTGATGAAGATAAAACTAATATAAAACTAATGGAAGAATATTTAGAAAATAGTCAAATTGAAGAATTAGCTGAAAAATACGATTTACGTGCTGGTATGGGAATGGCAGCAGTTCAAATAGGTGTTTTAAAACGTTATATTGTAATTGTTAATGAAACAGAAAATGGTTTTGATAAATATATTGTTATAAATCCTAAAATTGTCAGTAATTCTGAAGAAAAAATATATGTAACAGATGGTGAAGGATGTTTAAGTGTCAACAGAGACTGTGAAGGTATTATTCCAAGATATGCAAGAGTTACAGTTGAAGGATATGATATTAATGGAAACAAAGTAAAAATAAGAGCTCGTGAAGAAGTAGCTATTGCTTTTCAACATGAAATAGATCATTTAGATGGTATATTATTTTTTGATCATATTGATAAAAATAATCCTTATAAAGGAAAAGATATATATCGTGCAATATAAAAACAGTGAAAATAGAAGTATTTTCACTGCTTTTTTTATCTTCTTTATAAAACTTATTATTTATTAATTTCTCTTTTTTATACTTAAACAGGTATTTTTATAGTAACTACTACCCCACCACGTTTGTTATTATCTATGTTAAACCATCCGTTATGAAGTCTTACTATTTCTTTAGAAAAATTAACTCCAACTCCTGTCCCATTAATCTTTGTAGTGAAAAACATCTCACCTATCCTATCAATAACAGCAGTATCTATTCCATCACCATTATCAACAATATAAACTGTTACATAATTGTTTTCTATTTCTGTAAATATTTTTATAACATTAGCATTAGCTTCATATGAATTTTTCAAAACATTTACAAAAACTTGTCTTAATTTATCATAATCACCATTAATATAAAGTTCAGTATCAGGAATTAAACAATCAATTTTAAGATTATTATCTAAAAATTGTTCCTTCAAACTATCTGATACCTCTTCAATCAAATAATATAAGTCAATCATTTCTTTATTAACGCTTATTTTAGTACAGTTAAGAAAGTCATCTAAAATCATAACAGACCTTCTAACTTCATCATCAATTTTCGGTAAATACTTTAAAACCTTAACCATATTTGCATCATTATTAAGCATCTGTAAGTATCCCAAAGCTATTGCTAATGGATTTTTTACCTCATGAGCTATTTTAAATAATGTATCATGCACTATGTTTTCTTCCTTTATATTTATCATAAAATACCCCTTTCCTAACAAATTAATTCTATCAAATTAATTTGTCGAATTTTGTCGAATTTTGACAAAGCAAAAAAAAATGACGAAATTTGTCATTTTTTATTATTTCAAATCATCTATATATTTTTTTAGTTGTTTACTTTCTGGTCCAAGAATAATTTTTAAAGTATTATCTATCTCAACTATTCCCTTAGCTCCCAACTTTTGGATTGCTTCTTTATTTACTAATTCAACATTATTTAAAGTTACTTTAAATCGTGATAAATTAACCTCAGTTGAAATAATATTAGTTTTTCCTCCTAAATATTCTACTAGTTTATTAAGTTCTATATGAGCATCTTTCTTAGTAGATTTTATAATAGCAAGTGCCATAATAAAAAGCACAACTATAATTATTATATATTTTTCATCCATTCATATTCACCACTATCATTATACTATAAACTAAAATAAAATAAAAGTCCTAAAAGATGAACAAAAATTACTTACAATTCTTAAATTATCTACCTATAAATAATACACCATTTGCTAAATAGTGGAATATCTTATATTAGATAATGGATAATAAGGCAAATTTTCTTTAAAACTACTAATATATGATAATTATCATTATCTCTATTTATGAAAGGAGGTATATTTATGAATAATAACTGCTGTGGTAATAACAATAATGAACATACTCCTACTCCTAGCAATAATACTTGCTGTATTGCCGATATTTTAGAAACAATTATAAAATTACAAAACAGAAGTGAAAAATTCGACTGCTTTAATGAAGGTTGTGATAAACCTTTCTTAGGACCAACACCATCTACAATTTGTTATAATACTAGACCTGTTAATTTCTTCAGATGTTCTGATGGTGGACAATGGGTATTACCTTATACATTAAATGGTACTACTAGTGTAAGTGGAGTATTCCGTGCTGAAAACATTGATGGCTGCTGCTGCACTTGTCGAATCTTAGCTCCTAATCCTGATACAACTCAAGTTGATTTATATCCATATGTTCCAACAGAATCATTTGTAACAATTAACTTAAGTTGTGTTGGTGCCTTAAAATGCTTGCCTGATACATATATAGGTTGTATCTAAGTCCATTTAACAAAAATCGCTTTGTCAAAGCGATTTTTTTATTTTTATATCAACTATATCCTTAATAAAAATTGTATCCCCATCAAAAGTTGATATCTTAACATTATCCCGATAAATTACTTTCGTATCATAAACTTTATCAGTTGTAGTAATCAAAACTGGTATCATAAAAACATGATGACTAGAAGTAAACAAACTATTTAATACATTAATTACATGATTATAATCATGTTCTTTATCCTTTATAGTACTAGCTTTCTTAAAACTAGAAATAACATTACTTTCCTCTTTACTAGAATAAAAAACATTTCGATTATTTGATTTTTTTATAGTACTTTTATCATGATAAATACCAGGCAACTTCTTTTTCATAATCCACCTCTAATTTAGTTTATGTTTTATCTGAGTAAAACTTTCATAATTTTAACATAATAATTATAGGTGATTAGATTGAATATATATAACAAATTCAAATTAGATAAATTACTTATTATCTACTTGATAGCTTTTATGCTTATCAGTATGTTAACAATATATAGTGCTATGACTTATTTACCAAAATATCTAGGAAATTTGGCTTTAAAGCAAGGACTCTGGTATATAATTGGCTTTTTTGTTTTATTTTTAATAGTAAAATTTAAAAATGAATTTTTTATTAAGCAAGCTTGGTTTATCTATATAGGTTTTTGCTTTCTACTTCTTTTACTTTTACTTATTGGGGTTGATGTAAACGGAAGTAAATGTTGGTTTATAATTCCAAAAGTTGGCTCTATCCAACCAAGTGAATTTATGAAAATAGGTATTATTATTTTAAGTAGTATCATAACAGGTGACTTTTGTAAAAATAAAAATCACTCTATAAAAGATGAAGTAATATATCTATTTAAAATGTTTATCATTTTCATAATACCTAGTATTTTAACCTTTTTAGAACCCGATACAGGAAGTGTCTTAATATATGCCATTATTATTTTTATTAACATATTATTCTCCAATCTAAGAAAAAGATATATTATATCCTTTTTAATAATCTTAACTATTGCTATTATTATTTTTACATATCTCTATTTTTTCAAAGAAGCACTATTTTTAAATATTGTTGGAGAAAATATTTTCTACCGAATTCATAGAATCTTAGATTGGAAGAATGGAACTGGATTTCAACTAGAAAATTCTCTAACTAGTGTTATAACTAGTGGACTTTTAGGACACGGATTTAATAAAACTCCCGTTTATTTTCCAGAATCAGGTACTGATTTTATCTTCAGTGTCTTCTCATCAAATTTTGGTCTTATTGGCTCTCTTATTCTGTTTATATTAATTACATTATTTGATTTACATTTAATTGATATTTCTAAAGATTGTAAAAATCTAACTAACAAATTTATAATTATTTCAACCTCAGCAATGTTCATTTTTGGTCAAATTCAAAATATATCAATGACTCTTGGACTTCTCCCTATTATGGGAATACCTCTTCCTTTTATTAGTTACGGTGGTTCATCTCTTTTAAGTTATATGATTTTAATAGGAATCATTTTAAATATTTATGATGAAGAAAAACATAGGACGAATTAACACCTATGTTATTTTTTTAAAACAATATCATAAATTTCGTGAAGCTGTTTTCCAACCTCATGTAAGTCCCTTGACTTTGCTATCTCATATGAATAATCAGCAAGTGAAGGTAATTCATTATTAAAAAAGGCTTTAATCTTCTTTTCAAATTCACAAACGTCTTTGGCCTTATAAACATTTTTACCGTCCTCTAGCCATCCATCGAATATTGGAATATCTCTTATAATTGCATTTGTTTTACAAGCACAAGCTTCAATTATAGGAATACCCTCCGTTTCTTCTAGTGTAGGAAATAAGTAAAGGTTGCAACCATTCATAGCTGCCTTTATCATATCTTGCTCAACATAACCAGCAAAAACCAAATTATCAAGTTTTGTACTAACAGCATCTCTTACTATCTTAGTTGCTACTGCTAATGGTGAATAACCAAACCAAATAAATTTATATTCAGGTAATCTCTTAGCAAGTTCTACAAAATCAACTATTCCTTTTCTCTCTATATATAAACCTATCCCTATAATTACTTTATCACTATCTTTATATCCATAAGTTTCTCGAAATTTTTTACCACTTTTTTTATCTCTTTTAAAAAAGTCAAGTTCTATCCCATTTGAAATAGTGTAAATATCTCTACCTATATTATAAGTATCAAGAAGTCTTTTCGAATATTCTGTAGGTGTAACAATAACATCTCCTAAACGATAGCATTTAATAAGCCACCATTTAAATAATTTCGATGTTTGTTTTGCAAAAATAAAACCATTTCTATAATCTTCTTCAGTTGAATGTGCATGATATACAATCTTTTTCCCTTTACGACGTGCTTTCTTTGCTAATAAATAAGATTTTAAAAAATATGTGTTTATATGTAAAATATCATAATCATCTTTAGTATTTAACGTATAATCAATTTTTTCATATTCCAAGGCTTTAATTTGATGATTAATAGCTTTTCCTAAACCACTTTTACCAATTGTCTTTAATCCTTCTGCGTAAAGTAATACTTTCACAAAAACCACCTCTATCGAAATTATAACAAAAAAAATTCAAACTGTCTATAAAACGAACAAAACCGATTTATAAGTTATGTAGAGTTACAATTGATGTGGCACCTTGAGAGTATACAAAAAGCGATAGATA
>CANORV010000036.1 GCA_947569245.1 uncultured Mycoplasmatota bacterium
GCCTTTTCTCAAGTTGCCCATTTAATATATCATTCTACTTTTTTTCTGTCAACACCTTTTTATTATTTTATTTGATTATTGTGTTATTTTTTAAATAACTACTCTTAATATATGCTAATTACTTAAAATTATTGATAAAAAAAGAAAGAAAAAGAATTTTTTTCACTATTCTTTTTCGATTAATTTTCTATTTTTGTTAAATCTGTTATACTTTTTTCTCTTTTGTATGTTATTTTTATACTTTTTCCGACTTCTAGAAATGGCAATATTTCTTCAGCTACTTTTATAGAAGACTTGTATTTATTGCCTTCTTGATCAATTATATAATAATACGTTGTGCCATCAATGTTTGCATTTGTTAGCTTTGCTATTTTTATTGTTTTTGTTTTTTCTTGCCCATTTTGATCTATTTCTATATTATTTAAATAATTTTCGGCAGCTTTTTTTATTCCTTTTGACGAATCTGAAACGACTACTTTTTGATAATCTACAACATCTACAAAAGCATACATTTTTACAAGACCAGCATTATCTTTTAGAGAAATTAAATACGTTGGTCTATTATTTAAGTTTATTAATAGTGGAAAACTTGCTTTATAATTCATTTGTTGAACTTGACCTTGTGCACTATCCATTGCCGAATATTCCTCAGCACCTGGAACTGAATAAAAGTTTGTTTCTTTGGTTCTCATATTTGTCAAAATAAAGCCAATATTTGCCTCATCTTTAGCTTTTGATGTAATTCCTGTATATAGAAAAACATCATCATTCATTACAGTATAATTGTAACCTGTAGTTGTTGCTACAACATTTTTTTGACCAAATATTGAGTTTATAAATCCGTTTCTATATTGTCCCCAGTCATCTACTTGCTCAATTATTAAGTCAGCTGAGTATACATGGTCTATCCATGATGGGATATCTTTTGTTTGATATTTTTTTGTTTTTCCAGTTATAGGATTGGTCATAATAATTCCACTAACGTCTCTTTTTAGACCAATTCCAGAATATTTCATAATTGGTGTTATCCAATATGGATTTCCCTCGTTATCTAGTTCAAATTGACTTGCCCCAAACATTAATGTTGGATATTTAAAGCGTAAATGTCTTTCTAAATTTTCATTGAAATATGCTGATGGCATATATTTCATTCCATGATCTAATTTAGTTAGTTTGCTTTCTCCATTAACAGAGTTTACTGTAATATAGCCTTTAACCCCATCTTTACGGTTAGTAAAATATTTTATAAACCCATCATATTCTAAAGGTGTGACTCTTACTATATCTGATTTATAGTTTATTTGTGTATACAAATCAGATACATAAAATTGGGAAACTAGTTCTGGTATTTGTCCCATTACCCTATCACCTAATTTTTGACTTGATGCTTTATCTAATAATGGTAGTGAGTTAAAGTCGACTTCTTGTACATTAGTATTGAAATCTTTTGTTTCATCTATCACTATTCTTTTTGAGTATTCTTTAGAAAAAAAGATGGGTGATAGAATTATATTAAGTGTTACAACGATGCCGATTGTTATTATTGATAATATAATTGCTATAGTTCCTGATTTGGGCATATTTTTTATATTACCTCTAGAATCAATCGATGATAAAAGCATAGAAATTGCATAAATAGACAATAGTGCAACTATAAAAAACCAAAATCCTAAACTTTGAATATTTATAGCTGGTAAAAATATGTAATAACCAATCATTCCAATAACTAATGTTATTATGATACTGATTATATTTTTAGAATATTTTTTCAATATATCCTCTCCTTTATATATTACTATTATATCACTTTTCATTAGTATTTTCTACTTTCCCTACACATTATTTTATTAATTGGTATTTTTATTTATCAATTAGTTGTAAAGATTGTATTTTATGTGATAATTTTGAAAATAATCTGTTTCATTTAGTATATAGCCTATAAATATATAATTTTTTTAATATAAATTTGTCAAAAAAAAGATTCTTGATATAAATTCAAGAATCTTTTTTCTAATTTATTTCAATTATTTTTTTGCTTTTTTCTTTATCTTCTTTTGGTACAGTTACTTTTAATATTCCATCGGCAAATTCTGCTTTGATATTATCAGAGTCAACTTCTCCAACATAGAATTCTCTTTGAATGCTTCCATAGAATCTTTCTCTTTTAATATAGTTTTTTTCTTCTTCCTTAGATTCCTCTTTTTTCTCGGCTTTGATAGTTAAATAACCGTTATTGCATTCAATTTGTATTTCTGGTTTTTGATAGCCAGGAATGTCTGCCTCTATGTGATATGCATTATCCTTTTCATAAATGTCACACTTCATTATGTTAACCTCTGTCTTAGCAAAATCATCGAAAATACTGTCCAAATAAAATTTTCTAGGTACCATATTCATATTTCATTCCTCCTAACAATTAATGTTATACCACCTTTTTTAGCACTTGTCAACCAAGAGTGCTATTTTTTTATTTTTTTGACTTTATTATTATGCTTCGTTTTTTTTATTTTATTCGTAAATACCTTCTAATAATTTTAAAACTATTTTGTTTCTAATTTTTGATGTTTATTTATTTCAATTATGCAACATATTAAAGATAGGTGATTATTGTGAATAAATTTTTATGGGATGATGTTGTTAAAAATGAATATCCACGAATTAATAAAGATATGGAAACCGATATTTTAATAATTGGAGCTGGAATGACTGGTATATCTACAGCATTTTATCTAAAATCAAGTAAAAAGAAAATTACTATTGTTGATCAAAATAAGGTTGGATATGGTGTAACAAGAGGTACTACTGGGAAAATAACATATCTTCAAGATAATATATATCAACGGATTGAAAAAATATTTGATTTTGAAACTGCCAAAAATTATTATCTTTCTCAGAAAGAGGCTATTTCTCTTATAAAAGAAAATGTTGAAAATTATAAAATTGATTGTGACTTTACCAGAAATTCTTCTTATATTTATATTAATAATGATAAAAATAGTAAAAAAATTTATAAAGAAAAATAACTCCTTGAAAAGTTTGGAGTTAGTCAAAAAAATATAGAACTTCATGTTAAAGTACCTTTTTCTCTAAATTCAAAAATGGCACTTGAAGTAAAAGATACATATGTATTTCATCCATTAAAATATCTTTATTCTTTATGTAATATAATTGCTAAACACAAGAATATTAACATATATGAAAATTCGATGGTAAAATCAATAGAAAAGAATGGTGATAATTATTCTGTTTCTATTAATAATTCTATAGTGAGTGCTAAAATTATTATTGTGTGCTGTCATTATCCTTTCTTTATTTCTCCTGTTTTTATTCCATTTAAAACACATTTAGAAAAATCTAATGTTATGGCTGTTGCTGTTAATAATGTTACCTCTAATAATGCTATTAGTATAGATAAGCCAATTAATTCTGTTAGATACTTTTATGATGGTGATAACAAATATCTGATTTATTTAAATAACTCCTGCTATTTAGGAAGCCATTTAGATGAAAAACAAAATAAGCGTCTTTCTCTTAGTCTTTTAAAAGATAATTTTAATATCGATTCCAAGCAAGTTAAATATTTTTGGTCTAATTATGATTTAATTACGGCTGATTACTTACCTTATATTGGAAGAGTTAATCATCATAATGATTCGTTTTTTATTGCTACTGGTTATAATACTTGGGGAATGACAAACAGTACAATAGCGGGCAAGGTAATAGCCGACTTAATTTTAACTGGTAATTCAGTATATGAAAAACTATTTTTACCTAGCCGTTGTTTTAATTTTTCTAAGTGTTTAAATTACTTTATTGATGGTATTTCTGCCACAAAAAACTATATATTATCTAAAGTAAAAAAAAGTTTTTATTTTTATCCTAGTAATGTTCATGTAATTGTTAAAAACGGAAAACGATATGGTATTTTTATTGATAAAAATCGTGAAAAGCACATCGTAAGGCTTCTTTGTCCTCACATGAAATGTAGTCTTTTCTTCAATGCTGTTGAACAATGTTGGGAATGTCCTTGTCATGGATCTAAGTTTGATATAGATGGCAATGTTTTAAAAGGTCCTAGTAATAATGATATAAAGGTAAAAGAAGATATTGATGCAAGTTAAAATAGCACTATATCTTCTTTTTATATTATATTATTTTACTTGTTTTATTTTTTATTTACTATTCTTTTGTATTAGCAATTTTATTTTCTTCAAATTCTGATTGCTGAACTACTTTGATTTTTTCTTCTATTATAATAGTGCTAATGTTTTTTGTTTTACTAATTCTTTCGTACCATAATAATTCCTTTTTTATAACAACTTTAATAAAAACTATTACAAATGATGTAATAATGAATACTAAAAGTATTAGCAATCCTACCAATATTATTATGCTATGAATTGCACTTGATAATGAAACGATAAATATTAACAAATAATAAGGTGCTGGGATATATATATAGTATAAAATGACGTTTCTTAATATTATTTGACTTACTTTACTATCTTTTCCATCTTCATTAGCTATTTTAATTTTTAAAAATTTTTTACCAAGGGTACTTCCCTTTGTTATAGTTGGAATAATTACATAATAACACAATACAATAATTGCTAAAAAGTTGGTATTTATTTTTTTATTAGTAAAAAGCATGGTTATAAATATTATTACTATGAAGATAAGAATGTCTATATTAAAAGCTAAAAGTCTCCTTAAAAAGGAAACATTTTCTCCCTTTTTATAAGCCCATTCGTCTATTTTGTCTCTTGTTGGAAGAAACAATAGAATGATTGGTTCTGTTAAATAACCTAAAAAACCACCTAGGGTATTAATCATTAAATCATCAACATCAAACAATCTATAGCTTCTAGGATAAATACCGTATAAACCACTGAGTTGAGTAAGTTCAAAAAAAAGGCTAAGTAAAAATGTCGATAATATAGTTTTTTTCATTGAACATTTAAAATAATATCTTAGATATATCCCAAATGGCATAGTTAAAAATATATTATAGAGAACTTGATAAAAGAATGGTTCCTTTAGGGCTTTCAAATAGCTGTTTGGATTTGTTATTACTAAGCTTGTATTTTCAATGAAGTCTTTTATGAAAGTAAATGGTATCAGTTGTGTACTTGGCGTTTTTAAATTCATAACAAATTCCTTTGATGGAAGTGGTAAAATAATTAAAAAATAAGCTGATATTAAATAAAGAATAAAGGAATAAACTACTAATCCTCTTAAAAGGGGAATTGATCCATACTTTCTATACTGAAAAATGATATATGGTAAAGTAAAAAGTAAGGCAATGATTGGGAATGTGATAATAGCTGTTATAATTGGTTTTAAATAATTTGACATATTTTTTACACCTCACTACGGTTATATTAATCTAAATTTGCTTAATTATAACACTTTATTCATGAAAAAACAGATTACTTTAAATCTGTTCCTCCGAAAATATTTGTTATGTTTATATATATTGTTTTTTCTTTATCGTTAAATATACGTTTAATTTTATTATCGGTTGAACCAAAAATGGATGTATCTGTAATAATAACATTATATTTTTCTGGAAGATGTAAGTCAGTTCCACCAAATATTGAATACACATAAATAATAATATTTTCCTCAATTTGTATTTCGGATAAGTCTAACTCAACTCCACCGAATATAGAATAAATATTTGCTCCTTCGAAGTCTTTTTCATTAATACTTTGTTCTACTCCACCAAATATTCCACTATAATTTCTAACTTTATAAGATTTATTATTCACAATCTTTGTGGATATCTTTGATTTATTATTTTTTACTGTATTTGATGCAACAATTCCACCTCCTACAATTATTAAAATTACAGGATATACGATTCCATAGAAATATTCATCTAAAATATTTAAGTTTATTAGTAAAAATATGGTACCTACAATAACAAATATAGATGATACAATACTAAGTTTTTTATCTCTTAATATATTTATAAATCCTAAAACAATAAATAACAATGGCCAAAAAGTAGAAAAGTCAATAGAAAAACCTGGTATTAATTCTTCAAATAGGAGAACAATACCAAATATTAGTATTAAAAGACCAATTAACATAAACATCTCTCCTTTATTTGTATTTTATCACAGCTTTAAAAAAAGTGATATATTAATTAATTTATATTACTAAACTGTAAGATATTTTATCAATTATCAAATATTAATTTTGTCATACAAAAACCTCGTTTCTATTTTCGGGAAACGAGGTTCATATCATTAAAATCATCTGATTTTTTTATTTTATACCATTAGTATTTAAAAATGACTTAAATTCATCATATTCATTATATCCAGTTTGAATAGCTATTACTTTACTATTTTTTAAGATTAGAACCATTGGAGTAGCACCAAAGTTTTGATCTAGATAACCTTTATAATCATCTGTTGTATCTAGATTTATAATACTATCAAAGCCTTTTTGATCTAAAATTTTAAATTCTGGTAACGTAAAGTCAATTATTTTAGCAATATCAATATATAAAGTTGTATAATTATATTCCTCTTGGGCTTTTTTTAGTGTTGGAATAAAGGCTGTACAATATCCACATGTTGATCTTCCTATATATACTACTTTAGTACTTGATTTTGATTGACTTTCTAATTCTGTTGCTGACACTTCTTTAAAACTACTTACGTCATATTCTGTATTTTCTGATGGTGGTGTTTGTTCTTCACTTGGATTTTGATTTCCACCATTTGATGAGTTATTATAGTTTCTAGTTTTATTGCTTCCACTTCCTATAATAATTAGTGTTATTAATATGACTAAAATTAAAAACATAATTATATATTGATTTCTCTTAAGTATTTTCAATTCATTTTGTTCTTCCATTTTCATACCCCCACATTTTCTATGTTTTTTACTACTTCATAATATAATAACTTTTATTTATTGTCAAGTAGATAGTTATTGTCAAGTAGATAGTTTTCTAATTAAAAATAGATTCTAGTTAAAAAGTGATAACTTATCTAATTCTTTTATCTTATTAAGAATTTTTTGATATTTTTTATAAATATTATCTGATTTTTATTTTATTATTAATTAACTTTAATTGTTTTTATAAATCCTCTTTAACACTTTATTAGTATAACTTCTTTTTTAATATCGATAAAGTATTTAGTACGGCTATTAATGTTACTCCAACATCGGCAAAAACAGCCATCCAGATTGATGTTATTCCAAACACTCCTAATATTAAAACGATAAGCTTTGTTAATAGAGCAAAAACTATGTTAAACTTCATTACTTTTTTTGTATATCTTGATATTTTTATAGCAATTGGGATTTTATTTAAGTTATCATGCATTAAAACTATATCACTTGCTTCAATTGCTGCATCACTTCCTACTTTTCCCATTGATATACCAATATCTGCAAGTTTTATAACTGGTGCATCATTAATTCCATCACCTACAAATGCTAAAAGGTTATTTTCAGATAGTTGTTTAACTATTTCTACTTTATCAGTTGGTAGTAATTTGGCATAATATTTTAAAATATTTGTTTTTTTAGCTATATCTTTAACAGTAGTCTCATCATCACCTGATAACATAACAATGTTTTTTATTCCTTCTTTATTTAAAGCCTCAACAATCTGCTTTGATTCTTCTTTAATGGTATCAGCTATTAAAATGTTACCAATATATTTTTGATTTTTTGCTATATATATTATAGTTCCTACTTGAGTTGATTTTGAAATTTCAATATTTTTATCCTCTAATAATTTGGCATTTCCTACTAAAATTTTGTCATTTTTTACAGTTGCCGATATTCCTTTTCCACTTATTTCCTTAAAATTAGAAATATTTTTTTTATCAACATTTTTTGGATAATCTTTTTTTAAAGCTTTAGCTATTGGATGATTTGAATAATACTCGGCGTATGCTACTAATTCTAGTAGTTCTTCTTTCTTTATACCAATCGGTGTTACTCTTTGAACTTCAAATACTCCTTCTGTAATTGTTCCTGTTTTGTCAAAACAGATAGTTTCTATGTTTTGTAATTTTTCTAATTCATTACTTCCCTTTACTAGTATTCCTTCTTTACTTGCCCTTCCTATTCCTAGAAAAAATGAAAGTGGTACTGATATTACTAAGGCACATGGACATGACATTACTAAGAATACTAATCCTTTATAAAGCCATTCATCAAATGATAATCCAATTAATGTTGGAATTGTTATAATTAATAGTGCTATTAAAACAACAACTGGAGTATATATTTTAGAAAATTTGGTAATAAATTTCTCTGTTTTGGCCTTTTTTTCATTAGAATTTTCAATAAGTTCAATTATTTTACTTGCAGTTGACGTCTCATATGTTTTTGTTGCCTTTACTTTTACTACACTATCAAGATTAACATATCCTGATAATATATTTTCGTTTTCACTTAGTATTTTCGGAACTGACTCTCCAGTTAAGCTGGATGTATCAAACGAAGTTTTTCCTGAGATGATTATACCATCTAATGGTACCTTTTCTCCTGGCTTGACAATAAATATATCTCCTATTTTTACCTTTTTAGTTTCAATTTTGATAATTTCTTCTTTTACTATTATATTAGTTTCCTCACTTCTCAAATCAAGAAGATTAGTAATTGTCTTTTTAGAATTATTAACTGCTAAATCAGACAGGTACTCACCTATTTGAAACAATAATATTACTAAAACTGCCTCTTTATATTCTTGTATATAAAAAGCACCAATTGTTGCTAAAATCATAAGAAAATTTTCATCAAACAATTCTTTATTAAGTAAGTTTTTAATTGCTTTTATGTATAGTTCATATGAAATTATTATGTAACTTAAAATCAGAAAGGTTAATTTTAAGGTATTATTTGATACAAAAATAGCACAAAAAAATAGAATAGTGCTAATAACGATTTTAATTAAATCATCATTTATCTTTATTTTTTTCATTTCTTTGTTCCTCCTATAGCACAATATTTTTTATGGTTCATATTATAATTAATTTTATTTTTCACGAATATGTTCTAAACCATATTTTAAGATAATCTTAATATGGTCATCAGTTATATAGTATTTTACTGTTTGACCTTCTTTAGTTGATTTTACCAAAGTTGAATCTCTGAGTGTTTTTAGTTGATGTGAAGCAGCAGACTGACTTATTTCTAATTTTTCTGAAATTTCACTAACACTTTTTTCACCGCTTAAAAGAAAATCTAAAATTCTTAATCTTGTTGCATCTGCAAATATCTTATAGAAGTAACTTAAATCATTTAAAACCTTTTTATCTTCCATTTTTATGTTTTCTCCTTTAATACTGTAATCACGTTTGTATATGAATTATTGTTCATATATTCATATTATATGTTAAATTTTAGAAAATAGCAATGCATATTTAACTATTTTCTATTATAATTTTATAGGCAATCAATTAAATCAACAATTGTTAAGGTAGAAATTTGGGCTGCTTTTTCTTCTTGCTCTTCTTCCCCATCAGCAAAATCAGATATTACTCGAAGAGATAGAAATGGTATTTTGTTTTCAGTACAGACATGGCCGATGCTTGCACTTTCCATATCGACTGCTAGAGCTTCTGTTTCATTATATATTGAGTCTCTTTCACTATCATTAGTAACAAACGAATCACCACTAGCAATACTTCCTATATGAAAACTTCTATTTCTGTTTTCTAAAACATTACGTGCTTTTTCAATTAATTCTTTATCGGCTTGAATAATTCCATTATTTGGCGTTGAAATTTCCATTATTCTTTTAGGATAGAAATCATGATATGTTACATAACTACTAATAATGGTATCAAAAATTTTTACTTTTGATGTTAAACTACCAGCACATCCAGAGCTTATTACAATATCAATGTCATATTTATCAATCATATATTGTGTAGTACGTGCTGCATTTACTTTACCAATGCCACTTTCAATCAAGTATATTTCGTTATCATTTTTCTTTCCTATGTAAAGTTTTTTTTCTTGATTTATTAATTTCATGTCATAAATATTTCGATACTCAATTACTTCTTTTTCCATAGCTCCGATTATAGCTATTTTCATACTTCATCACTCCATATTTTTAAATATTATTTAATTAGTATAGTATATTTGAATTTATAAAAATCAAGTTTACTAGTATATTATTATTTTATCATTCAATGCTACGTTTTGCAAAATGAATCTTAATATTTTTTAGCATTTACCTGTTGGTAATGTTCGACAACACTCTTTTCATAATAGTTAGTATTTCCTTTTGGTAAAACTAAAATTCTCGAAATTCCTAAGCTATCAACAAATTCAGGATTATGTGATACTACAATCATGGTCCCTTCAAAGCTACTTAATACTTTAGCTATCTTTTTTTGTGTTTTTGGATCAAGATGATTAGTTGGTTCATCCAAAATTAAAAGATTGGCATTTTTCAAAGTTAATTTGGCAAGTGATAGTCTACTTCTTTCTCCAGGAGATAAAATACTTACTTTTTTATATAAATCATCATTAAAAAATAAAAATTTTCCTAATATACCTCTTTTTTCATTATCCGTAAGTTTAAATTCTTCTAAATTTTCTATTACTGTTTTATTGTGATTTAATAATTCATGCTCTTGGGCATAGTAACCAATATCTGTTTTTGGTCCAATAATTATTTCTCCTGATGAAGGGGTCAATTTATTCATAATAAGTTTTAATAAAGTACTTTTTCCTACTCCATTTTCACCTACTATTAAAAATTTTTCTCCTCTTGGAATTTCGATGTTTATTTTATATAGAAGCATTCCTTTATCTTCTTTTTTATATTTAAAACATAAATCTTTTATTATTATTGGTTTTTTAGTACTTTCTCTTTCTTGTTTTAAAGTAATACTTGCTTCTTTTCCCGTTTTTTCAATTGTAATCTTTTTTTCTTCTAATTTTTCAAGTTTTTTTTGACGGTCCTTAGCAATTCTTGCTTTTTTTTCGTTCCCATGAATGTATTTATCAATTACTCTTTGGAGTCTTATTCTCTCTTTTTCTTGTAGTTGGGCCTCCTTTAGTAGATAGAGTTCTCTTTCTTTTTTTATTTGAAGAAATTTTGAATAATTTCCAGAAAATAATTCCATAGTATTGGTTACTTTATTTAAAAATAATGTTTTTGTAGTTATTTTATCTAAAAATGGTATGTCATGGGATATAACATAAATAGTGTTTGGATAATTTTTTAAGTAGTTAGTAACAAATTCTTTAGTTTCATAATCCAAATGATTAGTTGGCTCATCTAATAAAAGAATATCTTTTTTCTGATATAGTAATCTGGCAAAAGCTATTTTAGATTTCTGACCACCTGAAAGTGAAGACATTTTCATATATAAAAGCTTGTCATCTATATGCATTCCTTCTATTAAATTTAATAGTATCTCCTCTGATTTGTATGGTTCATAGTAATCTAATTGCATCTGTAGCTTACTGATTTTATTAAGTATTTCTTCTGTTTCCTTTTGACTAGATTCAATTGTTTTTTCATATAACTTGGCAATTTGTTCTTCTAATTTTTTTATTGGTCTTCCCTCTAGTAAATAATCAAAAACGAGCATATCACCACTTGATAATTCGTCTGTTATCACTTGGGGAAGATAACCAATAGTTGTTTTTTTGTTAAATGTAATGTTACCACTATCAGGTTCTAATTCATTTAGGATAATTTTAAAAAAGGTTGTTTTTCCTGCTCCGTTATCTCCTACTATTCCTAAATGTATACCATCTGGTATCGTTAAGGAAATATTGTTAAATATTGGTTGAAGGCCAAAAGATAAATTTAAATCCTTTATTGTCATAGTATCACCTCTTGCAATATAGTTAATGTGTTTAATATTAATATTTTTTGCACTTTTATTTTTGTTTTTATAAGAATAAATTTAATTAATTTTAAATACTTAAAAAGCTTATTTATAAAATATTATAAACCTATGGCTGTTTCGTCTATCGTCTTTTATTTGCTAATTGGCTTGTTTTATTCATTTAATGTTTCTTATGTTAAAGTAATACATATATAGCTGTTATTTTTTTATGTTTATAGGTTCAAGGCTTTCTAATTTTTTTATACAGTATAGTTCATTACAGTTTTTACATTTGTATTCTATATTATATATGTGATATCTTTTAACTATAGGGATTTTGTGATTGATTTCAAAAGTTGACTCACTTGTATGTTCTAATAAGCTATTTCTCATTGAATATCCACCACGAGGATAAACTGTTTTAGCTTTTATATTTGATTGTACCTTTTCATAGATTGTTTTATCTATTGTACCTAAATATTCTATTTTTCCAACTAGGCAATCAGTATTGATATTTTTTTATTAGATAACCACATTTGTTACATGTTGGTATATATTTTGGAATTTTATATTTAATTAGTGATATTATTATTACAATAGTTAAAATTGCAATGATACCACCAGAAAATTCTATTAATTTTTGTTTATCAAACATAGGCTTGTCATATCCAAAAAGAAAGACAATTAATGATAATAATAATATGATTATTGAAAGTTTGAAAATTAGAATCAGTCTTTTCTTTTTTTGAGAAAATTTAAACTTTTTCCAATTAAGATAACCATTATCCATAATAAACACCACCATCAAGTTATTAAATTTTCAATTTATTTTATTATATATTATTTTTTAATTAAGATGAATAGTTTTTAATAATGTTTTTTATAAGTGTTTTTTTAACCTAATTAAAAATTTCTTAAATAAGCTAAAAAGATGTAAAAGTGATTATTATTGATATATTTCAATAAATCATACGTAACAAAATATAATACTTCAGTTGACACATTAAGAATTTAATATAAGAAAATAACCAAAGTTTGAGTGGTACTATTAGAATATTAATGATAAACATAATAAATTGTATAATTATAAATATTTATTAAACTAAATAAAGTCATAAATTTAATAAATGAAATAGTTATAATGCTAGTGTTCTTTGGCAAAATTTGGTTTATACAAAACAAAAATCCTACTAACCTGACATAGATTATGCATATTGACATAGTGTGGAACTTGTAACATTTTTAGAAAATTTTTTTAAACAAATAATTTATTATGATACAATTTAGAAATTAAGTTGTAGTTACTTGTATAACTGATGTGATATCTACAACTAGTTACAATATATAAATCAAAATAAAAAATTATTATATTAACTTAAAAACAAAACGATTTTAGACACATTTAAATTGGTAATGCAAGTGAGAGTTGTAGAGTCGACCTGATATGTAGGAAATAATTTTGTAATAGTGACTAAAGGGTTAAAAGTAGACAATACATATTAGCCTAGCCGATAAATTTCCACAAAAAGCTATTGATAGTCATAATGAATAAAAATAATAAATATTCTTGTTACTTTTGATTATATTGTCTGCCTTGGTTTATTTTATTAACAATTTCGACATCTCTATCAATATTTATAAACAATTGATATGGTTCTATATTTAAAGAGTTGGCTATACTTTCAATTTTTGGTATTGTGGGACAGTGTAATCCCCTTTCTACATCAGTTATATATCTAGGACTTAACTTGCTTAACTCTGCAAGTTTTTCTTGTGAATAATTATTTAAATATCGATAATATTTAATGTTAAATATAAGTAAATCCCTTAAATTTTCAAATTTTATTTTCATATAATATCACACTCATCATTTATAACTATGATATTATTTACTGTATTTTATTCACACGAACTATTTACTGCAATATTAAACTATGCTAAAATTTTATTGAAAGGAGTTCCGTTATATGAATAATGAGCAAAATAAATTTTGTAAACATTGTGGGGAAAAGATACCAACGGACGCTATTATATGTACTAAGTGTGGCAGACAAGTAGAAGAAATTAAGAAAAGTGGAAATGAGCAAATTATAATAAACAACAATAATAATGCAGTTGCAAGTGCTACTGCTATTGCTGGGGTAAGCAGAATGGGGCGCCCTAAAAACAAATGGATAGCACTGGCTTTATGTATTCTTACTTTTTGTGGTCATAAGTTCTATGAAGGTAAAATTGGTATGGGCATAATATATCTATTTACTGGTGGTCTATTTTTTGTAGGCTGGATAATTGATATTATTAGTTTACTCGGAAAATCAAACCCATATTATGTTTAAAATAATTACACAATTATTTTAGATACAAAAAAACGTTAGAAAGTCAATCTAACGTTTTAACTTTATATAACAACAAACCAACTTACAAAATAGTAAAGTTCATGTTATTTACAAATGGCACGATTATAAGAGGGGTTCAAAACTTTTTATTTTTACTAGCCTTTCCTATTTAAAATTTTTATTGGACCGTTTTCAATTATTGGGTCATCTTCAAACTGCATACCTATATGTAATCTTGTACCAATATCACCAGATAAATGTATTCTGGTATCCTCTTTCCAATTTTGTGATAAATCGTCAATACTTATTGCAGTACTTAATCTAGGATTAGTTTCGACATCTAACATTAAAATTGCAGATATTCCATCTTTATCAATAACATACTTATTTACTTGATCAAGATGATTAGTACCATCTATATTTTTTACTAAGTAGGTTCCAACAGCGTATGGTACAGAAAAATTTATATTATTCATCCAAGACCTCCTGAATTTATATATAAATGAACACTTTGGTTCAATTCATTCACATGGCACGATTATAGGAGGGGTTCAAAACTTTTTACGATCCTTTCTATCCACGATTTTAGGTGTAAAAAATTCCCTCTAAAAATCTCCAATAATCTCCTCCACTACATATTAATTATATCAGTTTTCATAGTTATTGTAAAGATAGTTAAAGTCATTTACAGGACTAAATCATGAAAAAAATTAGAAAGAGTGTTAAAGTATAGGACTTGTCTA
>CANORV010000037.1 GCA_947569245.1 uncultured Mycoplasmatota bacterium
CAATTCATTTATCATCAGTTTTTGGCTTCACCAACACTACTTGACAAAGAACCAATATTTCTCTTTTTTTGTTCTTATATAGAAAAATCACATTAAATTTTAAAAAATATAAGAGTAAATTTATAAAGAAAACATAATAAAACTATTTAAATTTAAGAAATATAAGAAAATAAATGTATAAGTAAACTGGTGATATATTTTAACAGAATATTTAAAGATAAAAAATGATGTAAATGTTAAATTTAATCATTTTGTAAAATATATAAGTAATAGTTTATTATCAAAAATCATAAGATAAATTGATTATAAGACTAAGTAGTTTGATGAAAGCGTTAAATACTATGTTATTAGGTAGAATTTGGTTTGTCGAAGATAGAAAAAAATAGAAAGGTAAAATTTCAAGATTTAAAAGATTTAGAAATTTCTTTTTACAGAAGTCTTTTGTTCTTTAAATGTGATATAATAGGTATGTACTTTATCTTGAGGGGGAGAGTTTCATGAAGAGGAAACGACTAGTATTATTTTTCTCTTGTATAATTTTTTCAATTGTACTTTTGTCTATCTGTTTTTTCTTATATTTTAATATGAATAAGAAAAAGGATGTTGATAATGTTTTAAGTCTAGAACGTTATATTGGAGATGAGATACCTACTGTTGATGACTTTTTTGCTACTAAAAAGGAAAAAGGTAGTTTAAAACTTTATTATGATGATTGGTTAGTTGAAAGCAATACCTTTAATGAAGTTGGAGTTTATAAAGCTGTTATTTCAGTTTTTGATAAAGTTTATCACTCAACCATCACAGTTAAGGATTTAGAAAAACCAGTTTTAAAATTAAAAGATGTCACTATTTTGGTTGGCGATGATTATAATCCTTTATCTTTTGTTGTTTCATGTAGGGATAATAGTAATAGAAAATGTACATTTGAATTTTCTGATAAGGAAATGTATAACTATAAAGATAAAGGAACTTATGATATAGATATAATTGCTAAAGATGAATCTTTTAATACAACAAGAAGTAGAGCTAAACTTACTATTGTTGATCAGTTAGAACCTGAGGTAAACAATGAACTTACTTTAGAAAATGGTACTGATTTAACATTAGAAGAAGTAATTAAAGAAGAATACAAGTTTGGTGTTAAAATTACTAATAAAACGAGCATTTGTTATGAATTAAGTAATGATGGTAGTAAAAAGCGTATAAGAAGTAAGAATGAAATACTTTATGATAGAAGCTCATTTAATGCTAAAACGGAAGAATTATTATTAGAATCAAAGAATTTTATTTTGGAAAGTAAAGAAGATAGAGAAAAGCTTTTTGACTTAATTAATGAACATCGTAAGAATGAAGGTGTTTCTAATTTACAATTATCTAATCAGTTAAGTGATGCTGCAACTGTTAGATCACTTGAAATGGCTTGGAGTGGTAATTTTAGTCATACTAGACCAAATGGTAAAAGTGCTTACACTATTAGCAATGATTTTTCTTTTGATTTTAAAATACTAGGTGAAAATATTGCTAAAGGTATTGTTGATTCTAAGGATGTTATTAATTATTGGAAAGATTCTTTAGGAAGTTATAAAAACATTGTTAATTTAAAATATAAATATGTCGGTATTGGTGTAGTTGAAGTTTCAAATGTCAAGTATTGGACTTTACTTTTTGGATAATTAAAGTAAAAAATACCTATTATTTATTGATTTTATATGATATAATTTGATTGGGTGATAATATGGCTTATATAAGATATAAAGAGGTAACTAAGCATTTTAATTTTACTAAAGCTTTGGGTTTAAATGAGGTTCCTTCCTATTTAGATGATTATGTTTATGATGATGAAATTTTACTTGCTGTATATAAAGTAGGAAAAGATCATGGTTTTATTACTGATAAGAAGATAGTTTTGTTTGATAACTCACTTTCATTTGGTGGAAGAAAGGAAGTTACAACTATTCCTTATCATGCAGTATCAGCACATTCAATAATATTTCATTCTAATAGTGCAGAGATATATCTTTTACTTGAAACAGGAAATCCGCTTTTACTCAAGTTTGTTAGCATGAAAGATGCTGATAAGGTAAGACTTAGACTTTTATATAATGCTATGTCAGCAAAAATTTGTAATCAGGAAATTCCAAAAAATATTGTTAAAAGATTAATTGACAATGACTTTGGTTTTAAAAAGAGATAGGATAAGGAGTGTTAAAATGGAAGAAAAAAAAGTTCAGGAAGGTTTTGAAACTTCTAAGAAAAGAAATGAAGAAAAGGATAATAGAGATGTAAAAAAAATAGTATCTAGAGTTGTTAGTATTATACTTTGGATATTGTTATTTACTTGGATGGGAATTGTTCTTATTGATTATTTTCATGTTCATAATGAAGAAGCACCACAATTTTGTATGTGGAATAAAAAAACTACCAATTATTCAGATGGAAAAGTTACTGAATGTAATGGTTTGGGATATAAGATAATTGATTATAAACGTGAAGACTTTAATGCTTTAGAATTTGGGCCATTTTGGATTAAAGATAGAACAGCAAAAACTAAATAGTATTGAACTATAAAAGAAGAAATCTCTTCTTTTTTTCTTGCTTGATTTATCTTCTGTATTTTTAGTATAATTAATATGTTAATGGTTTTGAGGTGTTTTAATGAAAAAAATAAAAATGGATACGGTTCGAAGAAAAAAATGCAAGAATATTTTTTTTGTTGGGTTTTTAGTAATACTTTTAGTTTTATTTTTTGTTATTTCTAAGTTTTATATAAACTATGTTAAAAAAATTACTTATGGAAACGTTTATAATAATATAACTGAATTGAGTGAGCAAACTGCTACTCAGCTTAATTTGACAATTGATAATCAAAAAAAATTTGTAGAAATAATGATAGACTCAATTAATAGTGGTTTCTTTTTTGATGTTTCTGAAATATTTAATCGTTTTAGAGATGATTTAGATAGTTATCATTTTACTAGACTTGTAATTTTAGATGAAGATGGAAATGGTATAACTAGTGATGGTTATAATGTTAAGAATTACCCAAATATTCAGGAATTTTTTTTACAAGAAGATGTTTATTTATCAGAGAACAGACCAAGTACTGTTTCAGATAATCAGGTTAATATTTATTCAAAAACATTTAAATTTAAAAAAAAGAAATTAGTATTATTTGCAACAATAGACACTGATAATTATAAAGAAATACTTTCTAGGAGATTATTTAATGGTAATGGTGGTACTTATCTAATAAATAATGATGGTGATGTTTTAATAGACTCTTACGATAAAATAAAAAATAGTAACGTCAACTTTTATGATTATGTTAAAAATGAATATAATATTGTTAGTGGTAATGATATAAAAAAATTAAATAAGATGCAAGATGAAATAAATAATGGTAATGTAGGTACTTTTCATATATTACTTTCTAAAAAAGTTTACTTTCTTCATTATGAAAAAATAAAGGTAAATAATTGGTATGTTGTAACAATGGCACAGGATAGTACAATAGCTAGTGAAATAGAGCAATTTTTATTATTATCATTTTTACTTTTTGGAATAATTATTTCACTGTTACTTTTTGTTTTTATTTATATGTATCTTTCTAATAAAAAGAAAAGTAAAAAATTATATGAAACGGCTTATATTGATTCAATTACAAAGCTTGGAAATGAAATTTACTTTAAGGAAAAAGGAAAAACTTTTTTAGCTAATAAAGTTCGTAATAGATATGTAATGGTAATTGATATAAATAAGTTTAGATATTTTAACCGTCTTTATGATTATGCTTTTTCTAATTTAGTTTTAGAGGAATTTGGTAAATGTTTAACTAGTGTTATGCCAGATGATAGTATTATTTCTAGAATGTCTCGAGATGAGTTTGTTTCTTCTTTTAAATATGATTTAGATATTAATGATTTAGTTGATGCTATTTTTGATAAAGTATCAAAATTAAGAGTTGATAATATTGATTTAAATTTAAATGTGTCAATTGGAATATATAAAGTAAAAAGAAGTGATACTGATATTAATAAAGTTCTAGATAAGGCTTACATGGCTCATTCTAAGATAAAGGGAATGTATAGATATAATTTTTATATTTTTGATGAATTATTAGAAGAGAAGTTTATTGAAGAAGAGCAAATTGAATCAGATATGAAAACAGCTCTTGCAAATGGGGACTTTAAAATATTGTATCAGCCAAAGATTTCAGTTAAAGATGAAGATTTTGTAGGATGTGAAGCTTTAGTTAGATGGGTAAAAAACGATAAGGTAATATATCCAGATAAGTTTATTCCGCTTTTTGAAAAGAATAAATTTATAATAAAACTGGACTTATATGTTTTTGAACAAGTTTGTAAAGATGTTAATAATTGGCAGAAAAAATATCAATTTTCACCGGTTGTCTCAGTAAATGTTTCAAAGGGGCATTTTGTTGATGAGCATTTTATTGATGAATATGTTAAAATAGCAGATAAATATGGGGTTGATGTTAGTAAAATTGATTTAGAAATTACTGAAACATCTGCAATTGATAATAATATTATTAAGATACTTGATTATATAAAGAAAAAAGGTTTTATTATATCTATCGATGATTTTGGAACAGGGTATTCATCTTTAAGTATGCTTCAAAATATGCCGATTGATATAATTAAAATTGATAAAATATTTGTTGATTCAATTGATTATAATAGTGATAAAAACATTATTAATTATATTGTTTCTATTGCAAAACATTTAAATATTAAAACGATTGTCGAAGGTGTTGAAACAGAAGAGGAAGTTAAATTTGTTAAAAATTTAGGATGTGATATTATTCAAGGATATTATTATTCTAAACCACTTAGTAAAGAGAGAATGGAAGAATTTTTTAAAAAATATAATGAATAGAGGATTTCTTTAATTTAACTCATAAGGTGAAATTGCCTTATGAGTTTTTCTTTTTAATATTTTATTTAGCTTGTTTTTATAGGTTTTATAGGTTATAATCTTTTTAGATATGATAAATAATAAAGGTAGGGATTTATTTATATGAATAAGAAAAAAAGAACAGTAATAGGTTTATTGATTTTAGTTTTTGCTATTGGTTTAATTTATTTTTTACCAGGTGCTTTTGCTTCACCTATACCTATTTCAAGGGTATCAATTGCTTCTCAAAAGACTAGTTATGATGATAAGGAGCAAGGAAGCTTTTATTTAGAAAAGTGGTATACTTTTATGGATAAGGGAAAATTACGAGTAAATCTTGATTTGGATACAATAGGAAAAGAGCAAGTAGCTAATCGTAATGTAATTCTTGTTTTAGATGTTTCTAATAATATGAGTGATGAAAAAGTAGCTGGAGTTAAAGATGGGGCAATAGAATTTATAAATAATTCTTTTATATTTTCGGATTCTAGTATGGCTTTATTAACATCGAGTAATGAAGGGATTGTTACAGATTTTACAAGTGATAAGAATGTTTTAATTAATTCTATTGATAATTTATCTAAATCAGGTAGTAGTAATTATTATCAGGTTTTAGACAATGTTGATAAGATATTAAATGGGTATTCTGATGATAGGGATGTTGTTGTTTTATTTGTAGCTGGTAGTTTATCTAAGAGAAATATTTTAAGTGAGACTTTAAAGTATCATTATTTAAAAGAAAAATATTCTTTTTTGGATATGAATATTATTCAATATCATATGGGAAATGATATCTTAGAAAACAATAAGAAGGTAAGTGATTGTCAATATGTTTCAGATTCTACCAATCTTGTTGATGTTTTAAAAGATGCATATTTTTATGATAATTATGATCAATTTATAATTACTGATTATATAAATGATGAGTATTTTGATGTTAATTCGATTGAAGTTTTAGATAATACATTTGGAAGTGTTAATATAAAGGAAAATGAGATTACTTGGGATATTAGTAATTTGAGGTCCGGTTCTAATGAAAGGCTTGTTTTTAGTATTAAATTGAAAAATGAGTATGTAGAAAAGGTTGGAATGTATTCATTAAATAAGAGAACTACAATTACATCAAAATTAAGTAATGAGGAAAGTATAAAGACAGATAAAACATTAGTTATATCTAGTGTGAATAAGGTTATTTATGATGCTAATCTTCCTAGTGGTTGTAGTGTTAATAATACTTTAGATAATTTGAATCATGTTGCTTTTACGAATGTTTTAATAAGTGATAAAAAATTGGTATGTGATGGCTACAGTTTTAAAGGATGGGAAGTAGTGGATGAAGAGGTTGAGGTTATAGGTAGTAATTATTTTAAAATGCCTGGAAAGAACGTTATATTAAGAGCTGTTTGGGAAAAATTTAGTTTATTGAAATCAATGGATGGAAAGGTTTATACAAGGCCAGTATCTACAATTAGAAAGGTTAAACTATATGATGAGTTTGATATTTGGAATAAAAAATATAAAGAAAAGATAGAGGAAATTGAATTTCAAGATAAAATAGATGAGATAAAAAATACTATTGCTAGTTTTGATATTTCAGAAAATAAGGATGGTTCAGTAATAGCAAAAGTAGTTGTAGTTGGAGAAATAAATTCTTATGGTGATGGTGAGTATGGTTCCTTATATCAAGAAGGTGTTAGTAATACTTATAAAGTTTATATTCAAGGATATGATAAGGTTTTTGCTAATGAAGATAGCTCTTATTTATTTAATAGTTTTGATAATTTGAAATCAATTAAAGGTCTTGAAAACTTTGATACTTCAAATGTTACTAGTACTAGATTTATGTTTAGTAATTGCAAAGGTTTAACAAGTTTAGATTTAAGTAACTTTGATACAAGTGGTGTAACAACAATGGAATCTATGTTTTCTGGATGTAATAGTTTAAAAAGCCTTGATTTAAGTAGCTTTGATACAAGTAAAGTAACAAACATGTCTAATATGTTTTATAATTGTGGTGATTTAATCAATCTTGATTTAAGTAATTTTGATACAAGTCGAGTAGTAGATATGTCAGATATGTTTTTGGGATGTAGTGGACTAACAAGTTTAGATTTAAGTAATTTTGATACAGGTCAGGTCACAAACATGTCTAATATGTTCGTTGGATGTAATAATTTGATAAACTTAGAAGTAAGTAACTTTGATACAAGTAAAGTAACAACAATGAGGGATATGTTTGAGCATTGTGAAGATCTAACAAATCTTAATTTAAGTAACTTTGATACAAGCAAAGTGACAGATATGTCAGGTATGTTTTCCAATTGTAGCAGTTTAACAAGTCTTGATTTAAGTAGCTTTGATATAAGTCAAGTAACAACCATGGGTTATATGTTTAATGAGTGCAGTAGTTTAACAAATTTAGATTTAAGTAGTTTTGGTACAAGTCAAGTAACCAATATTAATTATATGTTTTATGAATGTAATAGTTTAACAAATCTTAATTTAAGTAACTTTGATACAAGTGGTGTAATAACAATGTCATCTATGTTTTCTGGATGTAATAGTTTAGAAAGCCTTGATTTAAGTAGTTTTGATACAGGCCAGGTGACAGATATGTCTTATATGTTTTATAATTGTAGTAGTTTAATAAGTCTTGATCTAAGTAATTTTAATATGAGTAAAGTAACAGATATGCCACATATGTTTAATGGATGTAGTAGTTTAACAAATTTAGATTTCGGCAATTTTGATACAAGTAGAAAACCAAACATGTATAGTATGTTTACAAGCTGTAGAGCACTAACAACGACTATTACTATATCAAATCCTAACATTACTTCATATTTATCTATGTTTTATGATGCTGCAGTTAATAATGGTGCCTTGATAAAAGTAAATTACACTACAGAAACTAGTGATTTAGTTGATAAAATGATATCTACTAAATCATCTAATAGTGCTGTCGTTAAAGGTGTTAATATTTCTACTCAGCCGTAATTAAGTTATAATATAAGAATGACCTCTAAACGTATTAAAATATTTTATTATTTAGAGGTCTTCTCGTATTTATAATAGTTTAATTAATAATAGAAAGGTTGTTTTTATATGAAGCTTAATTTTAAAATATGTATAAATTACTTATTTAGTTTATTATTAGCTAGCTCTATTATTTTGACATATTATGCTTTGCCAAAAGGTTTAAAAGGAACAAAATTTCTTTTTAATTTAAAAATTAACCTAGTATTTTTTCTTAGTGTTTTTATACTTAGTTTGTTTATATTTATTATACTTACTTATCTTTTGAAAATTATTACAAAGTATTCGTTTAAAGAAGATGATAATCTTTTTAATACAAAAAAGGTGCAAATTATATCATTTATTTTAATATTTATTTTTGGTACTATTTTCTTACTTGTTTATTATCCTGGTACAGCTATGGTCGATACACTTTATTTAATATATGATCCAGTTAAATATAGTAGACAGTATCCTTTATTATATAGTTTACTTTTTTCAAACTTATTTTATACAATTAATTTTATAACTAACAATATGAACTTATCCTTTTTTCTTCTTGGTATTTTACAACTTATTTATATGGATAGTGTTATAACATACGTTATTTCATGGGTTCATAAGAAATTTCAAAATAATAATATAACTATTTTTTTGATAATATATTTTTCACTTAATCCAATAGTTAGTAATTATAATACAACAATAGCAAGGGACTCTATTTCGGCATCCTTATTTTTACTTATTATTCCTTTTCTTTATGATATTATTTCATCAAGTGGAAAAAAATTATCTGATAAAATTTTTTTAATAAAACTGTCTATTATTATGGGACTAATTACGATTGTTAGAAATAATGGAATATTTACAATTACTATATTAGTCTTTGCTATCATTATAATTTATAAAAAATATTTTAAAACTATTATAAAGCTAGCTTTGATTGTTACTATAATATTTATGATACCTAGATTATTACCATCTTCTTATAAAAGTGAACCATTATTTCAAGAAAGTGTTGGTGTTCCTATACAGCAACTTGCTTTTTTAGCAAAATATAATAAACTTGATGATAGTGATTTAAAGGAAATATCTAAAGTTATACCAAGTGAAGTTATAAAAGAAGTGTATAATCCGTTTTTTGTTGATAATATTAAATGGCATGGTTATTTCGATAGAAAATATTTAAATAAAAATAAAAATACCTATATAAAAATGTGGAACAAATATTTATTTAAGTATCCTTCTGATTATGTAAAAATTCTTTTGTTAAATTCTTTTGATTTATGGGGGTTTGATAAGTTTTATCAAAAACAAAGTGTCTTTTTTGAAATAGATTTAACAGATGAGGTTATTAGTAGACGATTTGGTGGACTTGAAAATATTAGAATATTACCTGATGGATTATATAAAGAATTGAATAATTTTTATAGAAGTAAAACGATTTTTTTTAGTAGTTCGGTTTGTTTTTTCATTTCTTTGTTTTTGGGAGTTGTTATGATTAATTAAAAGAAGAAAGAGTTTTTATTAATACTTGTTCCTTGTTTAGCATTGTGGTTAAATCTTATGATAGCAACACCTTTATCATGTGCTTTTAGATATATGTGTCCATATTTGTATTGTTTACCTTTATTTGGTGTTATTACATTTTCAAATAGTAAAAAATAATTACAATAAAACATTGTTTCTTTTTAGAAAGTTATGTTATAATGTAATCATGATAGGAGGCTTTTAAAGATATGGGAAATGAAATATCTAAAGATGTAACAAGTAAAAATAATAAAAAAAATAAGAGTATATTTTATATATTATTAGGAATTGTTGGGTTAATTTTAATTATTGTTGGAGTTGTTTTCTTTATTTCATCAAATAAGAAAAATGATGGTAATTTAGATGATGATAAATTAAAAATAATATATAATAAATATGATAAGGTAAATGATTATAAATATAAAGCAGTAGGAAAAAGTAATGGTAAAGATATAACTATTGATGCTACTATAACAAGTGCTTTAAATATTGGAAATATTTCTTCTAAAGTAGTTTTTGATGGGAAAAGTTTAGAAAAAAAATATAAATTTGATGTAGCTGATAATAGATATGAGCAATCTATGAAAATGGATGGTAATTGGTATACATCACAAGTATCTGATTCAATTGATTCTCCTACAAATGTTTTATTAGTAGATGCAACAAGATTACTTCAAGTACTAATCGAACACATGATGAGGACTGATCAAGATGGTAAGTACACATTAAATGGTGATGATAGTGATGGAATTGTTATGCTTACACAACTTATTACTGAGGGTGCTTTTGAACATTCCATTTTAGAAGGAAGAAATATTTCTTTAGAATATAAATTTAATAACAAAAATAAAGAAATAAAAAACGTTAAGATATGTTTTGGTAATTGTGATAAAGATAATTTAAATGTTACTTTTTCAGATATAAAAAAATAGTTTTTTTTAAAAAAAGTATAAGGATAGTGATAATATGAAAAAAATGAACAATAAAAAAATTTTCTTATTTGGGGGAATTTTTTCAGTAGTTATAGTGGCAGCTTTAATATTTTTTGTTTCTTCTTCTATGTCTGCACCACTTGAAAATGATGTTAGGGTAGAAGAAAACAGTAATCTAACTTATTATTTAGATATTCTTTATGATGGTAAGGATAAAGATGTAGTAACTAGTAGTAGTACTGCTACGGCTTCTTTATATAGTGATTATATTTATGTAGAAGATAAAATACCTGATGGACTTACATTTTTAGAGTTTGTAAACAGTAGTGATGGTTCAATTGGTGCTGTTATGCAAGGGGACTCTTCTAAAGTATGTCCTGGTTATGTTGTTGATGGTTTTGGTGGACTTAGTTATGATGCAAATACAAGAACAGTATCATTTAAAGTTAAGAATTTAAAAGCCGGATGTAAATTAATTGTTGGTATTGTTACTAGAACACCTAGTCTTGGTGATAAAAAGAGAATGGATTTTTATAATACATTTTATGCTCGTGAAAATGATATGACTGAAAAGTCTAATACAGTTCATGTTTATTTAGGAAGAGAAGATGCAATACTTTACAATGTTACTTATGAATATACTGGTACTATTCCAGAAAATGCACCAAAGTTACCAGATGTTTCTTCTTATGCAAGTGGTACTAGTGTTGGTGTAATTAATGATATTTCACTTAGTGGTTATACTTTTAGTGGATGGACTAGTAGTGATGTAACACTTAATAATAATTCATTTATAATGCCAGAAGCAAATGTTGTTTTAAAGGGAAGTTTTACTAAGAATCCAACATATAAAGTAAGTTATTCTATTAACGGAGAAAAGCCTGATTCTTATATTCCACCAAAAGATAAAGAATATGGTAAAGATGAAGATGTTACAGTTGATAGTTTAAAACCAGGAGATGTTGTTGATGGTTATAGATTTTTAGGTTGGACACCAAGTAGTTCAGTTACTATAGTTGATGATATTTTTAAAATGCCAGAAGAAGATGTTAATTTTGTAGGAACTTTTGAAAAGATTACTTATAAAGTAACATATAAATTTCAGGGAACTGTAATACCTCCTAATGCGGATAGTTTACTTCCAAAAGAAGAATATTATGGTGTAGGTGAAATTGTTAATTTAGCAAAAAATCCAGTAGCTAGTGGTTATAGATTCTTAGGATGGTATAAAAAAGATAAATTCATGATGCCAGAAGAAGATGTTATCATATACGGTGAATGGATGAAAATTAATGGTGAATTTAGTCCTATTATTACAAAGAAAATAACTAATCCAAAAGATAAATATACTAGTGGAGATACAGTATTATTTGAGATTACAGTAGAAAATACAGCAAATTTTTCAATACATGATGTACTTATTCAAGAGGATAATGAGATTTCTATTTTCGTTGAGGGAGATAATTATACTGTTTTAAATCCTAAATTTGTTAAGATTGATACAATTGATGCACATGGTAAAGTTACATTAAAAGCTCAATATAAAGTTCCTAGTAAAGGTACTTTTGAAGAAATTAATACAGTAGTGTTAACTGGAGCTTTGGCAGATAATGATATGTATTTAGATACAAGTAAAGAATATAAGTCATCAGTTAAATTTAATGTAGAAAATAAAAATGAAATTGATTTACCAAGTACACTTGATGCAATTGTTAAGTATGTTTTGATATTTGTAGTGTCACTAATAGTACTTGCTTTGATTTTTGTATATGTTGTTAAAACTAAAAATAATGATAAGAAAATAATCTTAACTAGTAAGGATGATAAAAAGCTTGATAAAGATGAAAAGAAAGATAATAATAAAAAAGCAACAGATGTAAAAAAAGAAAAGTCTAAGACAAAAAGTAAGGCAAAATCAAAAGAGAAAAAATAAGAAAAATAGTGAGTGATTTAAGATATCTTAAATCACTTTACTTTTAGAGGTGAATATGAAGAAAGCAATAATTTTAATATTAATTATAGCATGTGTTAGTGGACTTGTTTATTCAGGAATATATATAGTTTTGTGGATTAAAGATAACAATAAAACTAATGAACAGATAGAAAATGTCCAAAATAAGGTTAAAGTAGAAGAAAAGGATGATAGTGAAGATACCGTTATAATCGATGAAGATAGTAACTATTTGGATTCGAAGTTTTTAAATGTTTCATTTGATGTATTACATTCGATAAATAATGAAGTTGTTGGATGGATTTATATTCCTGGTACAAAAATTGATTATCCATTTGTAAAACACAGTGATAATAAGTTTTATTTAAATCATTCAATAGATAAGACTTATAGTGGTGCTGGATGGGTTTTTATGGATTATAGAAACAATATAAGTAATTTGGATCAAAATACAATTATTTATGCACATGGTAGAATAGATGGAACAATGTTTGGAAGTCTTAGAAATGTTTTGGAGAAAAAATGGTTAGATAATAAGGATAATTATGTTTTAAAAATATCATCTAGGGATACTAATTATTTATTTGAGATATTTAGTATTTATCATATTAAGTCTACTACTGATTATTTAACTATTAATTATGATAGTGATGATGATTACTTAAAGTTTTTAAAGATGATACAAGATAGGAGTTTTCAAAAATTTGATACAAGTGTTGGAGTTTTGGATAAAATTGTTACACTTTCTACTTGTTATAGTAGTAGTGAAAAGTTAGTAGTTCATGCTAAACTTATTAAAAGTGAAAAAAATAATTGGTAAGAATATTGTAACTTTTTTTTAGAATGTGTATAATCATATTATATGAAGGAAGTGGAGTATGAAATATTATTGTATTGGAATAAAAGGTGCTGGTATGGCAACTTTGGCTAATCTTCTTTGTGATCTTGGGCATGAGGTGTCTGGATACGATGATGTTGTTGATTATAAGTTTACACAGGAAGGTTTAGATAAACGTAAGATTAAGATTTATTATGATTCTAATCATTCAATTGATAGTGATACTATTGTTACTTATTCAAAGGCTTTTAACGAGGATCATAGAGAGCTAGTTAGAGTTCGTGAAATGGGTTTAACAGTTAAGAAGTATAATGAGTTGATAGGGGATTTAACTAGTGATTTTGAAACTATTTCTGTTTCTGGTACTCATGGTAAAACAACTACTAGTTCACTTATTACACATATTTTAAATAAGGTTTATGGATGTAACTATTTTATTGGTGATGGTAGTGGGTATGCCAATAGTAAGAATAAATTGTTTGTCATAGAATCTGATGAATTTAATAAGCATTTTTTAGCATATCATCCAACTATTTCTGTTATAACTAATATAGAAAGAGAACATTTGGAGTGTTATGATGGACTTAATGATATAATTGATACTTTTTCTAAGTTTGCTAATTGTAATACGAGAGATAGTGTAATTGTTTGTGGGGATAATGAGAATATCAGGAAAATAGTTTTTCAGAAGAAAGTAAGATATTATGGATTTAACGAGGATAATGATATATATGCAAAGAATGTAGTTTTAGATAGTAATGGTAGTAGTTTTGATGTTTATCGTGATGGAAAGTTTTATGGACATTTTAATCTTCCACTTTATGGTAGGCATATGGTATTAAATGCTTTGGCGTGTATTGAGGTTTGCATTTTAAAGGGGATTGAAGTTGATACAATTCAAAATGAATTGGTTGATTTTAAGAATGCTAAAAGACGTTTTGCAATAGAAGAGATTAATGGTACAACTATTATTGATGATTATGCTCATCATCCAACTGAGATAGAAGTAACAATTGATTCTTGTAGACAGAAGTATCCAGATAAAAAGTTGATTGCTGTTTTTAAACCTAATACTTATTCGAGAACTAGGGATTTTACAGAGGAGTTTATTAAGGTACTGAACAAGGCTGATAAGACTTATGTTACGGAGATTGATTGTAATAGAGAAAAGTCAGAAGATTATCCTGGGGTAAATTCTCATATTATTATTGATAAGTTAGATAATGGGGAATTATTAGGTGAAAATGAGGCAATAAAACTAGCTGATTATAAAAATGAAGTAATTTTATTTATGAGTTGTGCAGATATATCTCATATTAAGAATGATTTGATAAGGTTATTGAAATAGAAATCAGGAAGCATTTTGGATGCTTTCTTTTTTTATAGGTTTTGTATATTTTTATAAAATAACTTGATTTTAGGTTGTTTTTTTGTTATAATTGGTTTATAAAATATGATGATATGGTGATAAAATGAAGAAGCTTGGTTCTTTGTCAAGTAGTGTTGGTGAAGCCAAAAACTGATGATAAATGAATTG
>CANORV010000038.1 GCA_947569245.1 uncultured Mycoplasmatota bacterium
ATACTCTTTATCCCTTATATTGCATAATTTTTACTAACAAGGGAATTTATTCTTTACTTTTCACTTCATTTCTTAGTTTTTGACAATTTGGACAAAAATATGTACCTCGTCCACCAACTTTTATCTTTTCTATAATAGTAGAACAATTAGGACAAGGATCATTTGCATGATTATGAACTTTAAGACTATGTTGAAATAATCCATGAACCCCCTCTTCAGATGTATAACTTCTAATAGTTGTTCCGCCTTCTTTTATTGCTTTATCAAGTACAATAATTGAATATTTTATAATATTATCAAGATCAACATCAGATAAATATTTAGCCTTAGTAAGTGGATGAATATTAGCTAAGAACAAAATCTCATCATCATAAATATTTCCAATTCCAGTAATTATTGATTGGTCAAGTAACACTGTTTTTATTGGTAAGTTTTTATTCTTAAACTTTTCTTTTAAATAGCTACAAGTTAAATTTTTATCCCAAACTTCAAGACCTAATTCAGAAAGCGGTTTAGTATTATTAACCTTATCTTTTTCTATCAAATACATTTTTCCAAATTTTCTAACATCATGATACCTAACTTCTTCTTCATTATCCATTGTAAAAACTACATGTTCATGTTTAGTTAAAATATCATTAACTTTTCTATAAAAAAACTTTCCTTCCATTCTAAGATGGACTAATAAACAGTAATCATCTAATTTAAATACAATAAATTTACCACGAGTATCGATATCTTTAATAGTCTGATTTACAAGACATTTTTTAAATTCATCAACACTTATTCCTGCTATTATATTATCATGGTAAACATCTACTTTTACAAATTTTCTTCCTAACAAATGTTTTTTTAATTTATTGCAAACAGTTATAACCTCTGGCTTTTCTGGCATAATTAAACTTCCCCCTAACTCTACTTAGCTTGATACCAATCTTTTCCAAATTCAATATCTACTTTCAATGGTACATCTAGCTTATATGTATTTTCCATTATATCTTTAACTATTTCTTTAACTTCGTCTTCTTCACTACTAAAAACATTAAATACAAGTTCATCATGTACTTGAATAATCATCTTACTTTTTAGTCCTCGTTTATTAAATTCATCATATATTTCAATCATAGCTTTCTTCAAAATATCAGCACTACTACCTTGAACTGGAGTATTTAAAGCCATTCTTTCTCCCTGACTTCTAATCATATAATTTTTATTGTGTAATTCATCTATTGTTCTTTTTCTATTCATAATTGTTTTAACATACCCATCTTTATGTGCTTTCTCAATTACTTTATCCATATATTCTTTTATACCAGGATAAGTTTTTAAATATCCATCAATAAACCCTTTAGCACTGACAATATCTATTCCTAAATCTTCTGATAAACCAAAACTACTAATACCATAAAGAATTCCAAAATTAACAGCTTTTGCTGTTCTTCTCATATCTTTAGTAACCATACTTTCACTAACTTTAAATATATCAGCAGCTGTTTTAGCATGAATATCTTTATCTAAGGTAAAGGCTTCAATCATGTTCAAAGCTTTAGATAAAGATGCAAATATTCTAAGTTCGATTTGAGAATAATCACTAGATAAAATAAATGAATTAGGATCTGGTTTAAAAGCTTTTCTTATCAGTTTTCCCTCTTCTAATCTTATTGGAATGTTTTGCAAATTAGGACTCATAGAAGAAAGTCTTCCAGTTCTTGTTAATGTTTGATTAAAAATAGTATGTACCCTACCATCATCAAAAATTTCTTCTTTAAGACCAACTACATAATTACTTTGAAGCTTAGATAATGTTCTATAATTTAAGACTAGTTCTACAATAGGATATCTTCCAACCAGTTTATCTAAAATATCTTTACTAGTTGAATAATTATAGTCTTTGACTTTTTTTGGATATGGTATTTTTAACTCTTCAAATAAAATCATAGCTAACTGTTTTGGAGACGAGATATTGAATCTGCATCCAGCTAATTCAAAGATTTTTCCTTCAAGTTCTTTAAGTTTTCCACTTAATTCAAGTTCCATATCGTCTAAAAAAGATTTATCAACTATAATACCTGTTGTTTCCATATCGGCAAGAACAAAAGCAAGTGGCATTTCTATTTCGTTGAAAAGATATGTTGCGTCTTCTTTTTCTATTTGTTCATATATATCATCTTTTGTATCATATATAAATTTAGCTTTTTTAATAGCATTACTTGCAACTATTTCTAAATCAACTTCATGTAGTTTGGTACCTTTTCCAAAAACACTTTCATAGAAGTCTATTGATGTTCCAAAGTTATTTGCCAAGTATGAAATGTCATCTTTTATATTATAATTAAGTAAGTATCCTGCTATCATCAAATCGTATGAACAATTAGCTAAAGAAATATTATTATATTTAAATACTACTAGCATTTTCTTTATATCATAAGTAAATTTTTTATTGGCATCATTAAAAATATTTTGGTTTTGTAACAAAACATCAAAAGGTATATAGTAAGACATTTCATCATTATAAACAGCAACCCCAAGTGGTTTACTTCTATGATAATTATCTCCAAGTACTTCTAAATAAATAGAGTAATCTTTAGAAAATTTAATGTTTTCTAAGTTAGTAAGTATTTTAAAATCAATTTTTTCCTCTTCTTCTTTTAAAATATCTTCTTTAGAAAAATCAAGTTTTCTTAGTATTGAATAAAATTCTAGTTTTTCTAGCATTGACATATATTCCATGATATCAATACCATCATATTTGATATTTTCTAAACTTGTATCAATTGGAACTTCTTTATAAATAGTAGCAATATCATAACTCATATAAGCATTATCTTTGTCGGCAATTAATTTTTCTTTAGTTTTTCCTTTTACTTTATCGATATTATTATAAAGATTATCTAAATTAGTCCATTCATGAAGTAGGTTTAAAGCAGTTTTCTCACCTATTCCCTTAACACCTGGAATATTATCAGAAGAATCTCCCATAAGAGCTTTTAAATCGACCATTCTAGGTGGTTCAATTCCATATGTATTAATAAATTCCTGATGTGTCATTCTGATATAGTCATTTTGTTTTAGTAATTTAACTTCAACGTCATCATTTATCAATTGAAGAAGATCTTTGTCACTAGAAATAATAGTTGCAACAACATCATCAGTTTCTGAAATTTTTTTGCTGAAAGTTCCAATAATGTCATCTGCTTCGTAATTATCAATTTCAAAATATTTAATTCCCATTGCTTCTGTTAATTTTTTTGCAACAGGAAATTGTTCTTTTAATTCATTAGGAGTTTCACTTCTTCCATCTTTATATGCCGTATATTTTTCATGCCTAAATGTTTTACCTTTATCAAATGCAACCATAATATATTCTGGTTTTTCTTCTTTGATAATTTTGTTCATCATATTTATATAACCATATAAGGCATTAGTAGAAAAACCTTTAGAGTTTTTCATTGTATTACCAGAATAAGCTGTTGCATAATAACTTCTAAAAAGTAAATTATTGCCATCTACTAGTATTACTTTTTTCATATATCCTCACCCAAAAACATTATAACATAGAAAAAGAGATTACTGCTTGATAATTGCAACAAATAATCTCTTTTTTTAATTTCTTTAAAAGCTTTTTAAGTTATTTATACCTACCATTTCTAACACATAACTCTGTAGATTCTTTTTAAATAAGTATGTACTATTATTATACTCTAAGCCAATAACCCCTGTTAAATCATACAAATAATGTATTAAATCAGTATCTCTTTCATTATAAATAACAACTTTCCCTATTCTAACACCATCAACATTTCAGCACTTCAACATTACACATTTCAGTATTATACTTATAACTAATGCTTAAATTACTAGATACATCACTATATGTATTTAAACTTTTTCCATTAATCCATGAAGGCATTATATCATTTTCAATTTTTACCTTAATAATCTAAAAAATCATTATGTATTCTGCAACTTTAAAACATTTTGTAAACTTGACAAATATGTTAAACAGTATCAATTAATAAGATTGTAATGATTTCCATATATATTTAACAAGCAATCCAATAATATTAACTATACTATACACAATGCTATTAAACACTATAAAACTACCTAAAAGTTTCAAATAAATAAAATTTTTTTACCTTATCATTATATAAAATAATTATAAAACTTTTATTTTCATTCTTAGTTTTGATTAAAAAATAGTTTCCAGAATTTTTCATAATAAGGTCGTCACTGTCAATATCTTGTTCAAAAACCATTTTCTCATTTTTATTAAGTCTATTATAAAATTCCGTTATCTTTATTTGTATCTCATGTATATTATTTTTATCAATTTCAACAAATTTATTATTAGTCAAGATTTTTTTCCTGTCACGTTCAGAATAACAAGATAATACACCTATCGAATCACCATCTCAAAAGAAATCAGAAAACAATTCTTCGTATTTAATAAAAAAAGAAAGGTGTATATCCCAATTAACAAAAATTGATGCTCTTTTAGAGCAAGAATTAACGAACAAAATTATCAAAAGAAAAACAACAAAAATAATTACTAATATTTTTTTTCTTTTATTTTGCACTACAAACACCTCCATTACCATCTTACCATTAAAAAATGTGATATTTCCATATAAACAATTATTTCCTTTTTAATTTAATAATCTTCATTAATAAAGCTGAAATTTCCATACCATATATGAACTCTATATTTTTCATTTTACTTTCCCCTTTTTAATTTTTGCTTAAAACAAATTAGGAAAAGCTTTTATTAATTTTATGATATTCTCTTCCACATATAACATACCAAATATGGTGGAAGATTAGTAACATCTCTACCTGCTGAATTTCTATCTGTCACAGGCGTTGCATGATTCCACTTGGAAAATTTAGCACTTTGACTACCTTTAACACAATATAAGGCACGATTTCCTAATTGATAATTATTAGCCTCCTCTCCAACATATCCAATTTGCATAATATCATTGTTAGTAGCTCCTATTGAAGCACTTAATGTTAAAGCATACCGTCCACCCTTTGCTCCACCTACAAAGTTTTTTACTTCTCCTCTATCATCATTATCTGATACACCATCTCCAATTAAAAATCTCCCTGCTATCTTTTCCCAGACCCCTCCAAATATATCTTTCGGATTAATACTATTCATTGATAAATAAATACTTCCAACTGGATAAACTATATCTATTATGCTTCCTTTTGAAATTAGATTAGTTGTATCTTCAATAACACTTATACTTTTAACTGTCAAATGCCCATCACTATCTAAATTAAATTTATTCTTCTTTGATGTAAGACACTCAATATTTATATTATCAACTTATAAATTTATATTATTATCAATCTTCGTAAACGAATTTTTAATATATTCTAATTCACTATTCATAAGTTTCACCTCCAATTATTTTTTGTTTTCTTTTTTCCTTAATTTATCTTAAGCTACTTTAATTTATTCAAAAAAACAAATTATGATTGTTGTTTAGCCTATATTTAGTAAACCTTTCTTTCTAACTTAATATGCTAATTATTATAAGCCGTGACAATTGTCCCACAAAAAAAATACCTTTAAAAAGTATCCTTACCTACTATCCCAAAAAAAGATATCCATAATAAAGTATAAAAACAATTAACATTATTATTCCTTCCTTTTTAGAAATCTCCCTTTCACTTCTAGCAAAAACAAATAAAAACAAAGAAGAAAAAAACAAAGCTAATATATCAATAACATTAAAACCAACTAATTCTAAATCCCCAAATATAACAATTGGTAATCCAAGTACAATACAAATATTAAAAATATTAGTTCCAATTATATTTCCTATTGCCATCTCAAACTCATTTTTCTTAGCTGCTGTAATTGTCATTACTAATTCAGGTAAACTAGTTCCTATAACAATAGCAATCATAGTTATAAGTTTTTGACTTATCTTTAAAGAATTTGCTAAAGATGAAGCATTTGATACAATAAGATCACTACTAAAAACAATTACCATAATACTTAAAATCAAATACAACCAAGCCTGCCATATTCCAAACTTAAAATTTGTATCACCAACATCTTTTTCATCTTTTCTATTTCTAACCATCCTAATTAAATAAATAACAAACATACTAAACATAAGCATTAATAAAATGCCATCTGCCCTAGATAAAACATCACTAGTATGTGGATTAAACAAACTATCCATTATCATTACAGAAAATCCGCTCGTTATAATAAACAATAATGGAAGTTCTCTTTTAACAGTAGAATTCTTAACTTTAATAGGTCTAATAACTGAAGAGAGACCAATTATAAGTAAGACATTAACAACACAACTACCAATTACATTTGCTAAAGCCATCATACCATTTTTACTACTTACACTATTAAAAGAAATTGCAATCTCTGGAGCACACGTTCCAAAAGAAACAATAGTAAGAGCAATAAGCATCTTAGGAACTCTAAACTTTAAAGCAATACTAGACGCACTTTCAACTAATATATCAGCAGCTTTTATAATAAGAACAAAGCCAATAATAAGATAAAAAACAGCCTCTATCATAATATCACTACTTTCTATATAGATTATAATACATACTCTTATTATTGGCAAAGATTTTTTTACTATAACTATTAATTAGCATTTAAAACCAATCTCTGATTACTTCTATTGACATCTTCCCTACTTTCTAATTTAACCTGTGACAAAGATAAAAAACACGTAAATAAAAAAACCCCCAAATATAATAATATAACTACCTTAGTATCTTTTTTCATTTTCTCACTCCTTTTCTTTATGTAATTAAATTATATGCAAAACATTTGTTCGTGTCAATAGAACTTTAATATTTAGTAAACATTTGTTTGACAATTTACATTTCCTATGTTAATATTAAATTGTAATAAAGAAGGAGGAATATTGATTTGGAAGAATTAACTAGTAGACAAGAAGACATATTAGATGTCATTATGAAAGAAACTGCTACTAAAGGATATCCACCTACAGTAAGAGAAATCGGATCTATCTTAGGTTTAACATCTCCTGCAACTATTCATTTTCATCTAAAAAAATTAATATCTAAAGGATATATAAAACAAGATGGTACAAAAAACAGAACAATTGAAGTGTTAATACCAAATAAATATCTAAACAATAAAAAATATGATGATCGAGTTTTAGAAGTCCCTCTTCTAGGAAAAGTAACAGCAGGAAGTCCAATTGAAGCAATTGAAATGCCTGATGAAACATTTATACTACCAACTAACTTAATATCTAAAAAAAAGGATGTTTTTACTTTAAAAGTTTCTGGGAACTCAATGATTAATGTCGGTATATATGATAAAGATATCATTATCGTCGAACGCTGTAACACTGCTAAAAATGGTGATATAGTAGTTGCAATGACTGATGACAACGAGGTAACAGTAAAAACATTCTATAAAGAAGATGGCTACTTTAGATTACAGCCTGAAAATGACTTTATGAATCCAATTATCTTAGATAATGTTACTATCCTAGGAAAAGTTGTTGGACTATATCGTAAATTATAATAAACTAAAACTAGAATTTTACTAACTAAAAAAGGTAGTAAAATCCTAGTTTTTATTTGTATTACAACGAAAAGATAAATTGTTCAAAGGCAACTTCTTCATAAACATTACTAGTTTTAATATTATAATCCAAATCAGCAAGCAAACTAAGTAAAGTCAAAATCTGTTTATCACTATAATTATAAGAGACATCCCTTAACAGTGTAACTGGATACTTTTTAACTCCTAATATACTTGCAATATCATCTAAAGAAGTAGTTTTCTTTTCCAAAATCTTAATTTGATACATAAGTCTAAATTTACTAGCAACTAAAGGAACAATATCTGCTATTTTCTGATTGTGTAAAAGCATTGCTTGATAAATTTCTATAGCCTTTTTTTTATCTTTGTTAATTATAGCATCAGCTAGTAAAAAAGCACTATCATCTACTGTTTTACTAACACAAGTAATAATATCCTCTTTAGTTATAACTTTATCATCATATTTATAAAGTTTTAACTTCTCAAGTTCACTAATACATCTAGCACTATCACAGCCAACATAATTAACGAAAAAAGAAATAACCTCATCATTCATTTGATATTCACCAAGTTCGACTCTAACTAACTTATTCAAATTAACATCCAGTAATTCAACATTACTAACTTTATTAAGAACATCGACAATCTTTTTTCTATTATCAAGCTTACCACAAGAGATAATCAAAATATTATCCTGTGATGGATGATTTAAATATTTTAAAAACCTATCTATATCATGTATTACAGAAGTTTTTACCTTTTCTCCTGTCAAAAAGAAAGCATTTCTTGCAATAATAATTTTTTTATCACAAAGAAAATTACAAGTATCTAAATCTTCAACAACTCTCTCTATTGGAGTCTCTTCTAAATCATATTTAACAATTTCGGTATTACTCGTTTTTACAGATTCCAATATCTTCAAAACCTTTTTTTCGATTAAAAACTCATCATCTGATACTAAAAGATAAATACTACTCTTCATAATATCACCTATTAAGAAGTTCCTTAACCTTATCAACTACAAGATGACTATCAACTTTTTCTTTACTTCCACCTTGAGCAAATGTCTTACTTCCTCCACCATTTCCATCAAACTCTTTAGCTATTTTTTTAATAATAGAAGAAGCATCAATAATACCACTACTTTTAGCTAAAAACAAAGCTTTAGTATCCATATTATTAACAATAAATACAAAGGAATCATCATTATTTTCATTAACTAATTTATCCATAATATCTTTAAGTACAGAAACATCTTCATTAAACGTATCAAAAACATAAGTTTTAACATTATTAATTTTACTCATATATTTGTCATATTTACTAAGATTAGCTGTACTATTTAAAAGTTTTGCTTCTTTATAACGTTTTTCTAAATTACGAACCTCAGTTTGAACATATTCAAGTTCATTCTTTTCAAAAATTATATCTTTATAACTCTGTGGTTCATCATTTTCAATATCAACATCAAAATCTAAAACTATTCCCTCATTTTTAGCTTTCAAAATTATATTCTTTGCTTTCATAAGTAACTTAACTTTTTCATCATTATAAGGTTTAATCCTATTATATAACTCAGTAACTATATTATTAGAAGTAACAGCTTCAATTCTATAGACATTACTTCCCTTACTTTCGACATTACTAATAGCAAATTTTCCTATTTCCTCTGTATTATTTACGTGTGTTCCACCACATAATTCTTTAGATGGACCAATTTCTACAACACGTACCTTATCAGAATATTTTTCACCAAATAATGCAAGTGCACCACTTTCTTTAGCATCATCTATATCCATTATCTTCGTATTAGAAGAATGTGATTCTTTAATAAGTTTATTAACTAAGTTTTCAACTTCAATTATATCGTTTTCTATTAATTTTCCCGTATAAGTGAAATCAAAACGAAGAGAAGTATCATCAACTCTACTACCTGCTTGCTTTATTGTATCAGAAATAATAGTTCTTAAAGCATATTGAAGTAAATGAACCGAAGAATGGTTTCTAGTTATTTTAAGACGTCTTTCAACATCTATATTTGAAGTAACCAAATCTCCAATACTTATACTTCCATCTAAAATACGAACCTTTAAAAGTGGTTGGTTATTAGGAGCTTTTAAACATTCTAAAACACGAGCCTTAAAGTTTTTACCAACAATCATACCAGTATCAGATATTTGTCCTCCTGATTCTTTATAAAAACAAGTTTTATCTAAAATAACATATCCTGTCTTTTTTAAAGAAGTAACACTACTATTATCATCAAATAATCCAATTACCTTACCCTTAGTAATAGTTTCATTATAAACAAACTCACTAAAAGTTAAGAACTTCATTAAGGCCTCATTCTGTTGATGCATATTTGCAGTTTGTTGACGAGAACTTTTAGCAAGAGCCTTTTGCTCTTCCATACACTTGTCAAATTCTTCTTTTGAAGTAGTAAAACCTTTTTCATCTAAATATTCTAAAGTTAACTCATAAGGAAAACCATATGTATCATATAACTTAAAAACCTCTACACCACTTATTTTTTTTGTTTTACTATTTAATTCAATTAATTCAAGAAGTCTTCTTTCTCCTTGTGATAATGTCTTATGAAATAATTGTTCTTCTTCATAAACAAGAGTTTTTATAACTGCCTTATTTTCTAACATATTAGGATAAGATGAACCCATAATCTCACAAACAGTATCAACTAACATATACATGAATGGTTCATTAAAGCCAATTTTTTTACCCATACGAACACTTCTTCTAAGCAAACGACGAAGAACATAACCACGTCCTGTATTTTCAAAAATTGCTCCATCATTAATAGCTGCTGTTATAGCCCTTATATGATCTGCTATAACCTTAAAAGGCATTTCACCATTATATAAAACCTCACTCATTTCTTCAATTTTTTTAATAATTGGCTGAAATAAATCAGTATCAAAGTTAGAATCTGCATCTTGAAATATACATGCCCATCTTTCAAGACCTGCTCCAGTATCTATATTTTTGCTTGGTAATTCCTTATAATCTTTTCTAGAAACACCCTCTTTAGAATTAAATTGTGAAAAAACATTATTCCAAATTTCAATATATCTTTCTTGTTCTTCATCTTTCTTAAATAACTCTAAAGCGTCATGATTTGGATCATACTTTTCTCCTCTATCAAAAAAAATCTCACTATCAGGTCCACATGGTCCCTCACCAATTTCCCAAAAATTACCATCTAATTTAATAATATGACTCTCATCCATTCCAACTTTAAGCCACATATCATAAGCTTCTTTATCATCGGTATACACCGTAACATAAAGCTTATCTTTCGAAATATCAAACCACTCTTTGCTAGTCAAAAGCTCATATGCAAAACTAATTGCTTCTTCTTTAAAATAATCCCCAATAGAAAAATTACCCATCATTTCAAAAAAAGTTTGATGACGTTTAGTAAGACCAACATTTTCTATATCATTAGTTCTAATACATTTTTGAATATTTACAATTCTTTTGGAACTTGGAATACTAGAACCATCAAAATATTTTTTAAGTGGAGAAACACCTGCATTAATAAAAAGTAAACTATCATCATCTATTGGAATAAGTGGTGCACTAAGCTCCTTTTGATGATTTTTACTAACAAAAAATTTATACCACATTTCTCTAATTTCTGTACTAGTCATATATCTCATTTCTATAATACCTCACTATCTACTACTTTTATTAAATCATTTTTGAATTGTTCAATTGTTTTATTTTCAATAACATAATCAAAATCTTTGTAAAATTCAAGAGCCTTTTCTGTAACATGACACTTTTCCTTTTCACTAAGCAAACTATCATAACCTACTCTTGTTATATTAATACTAACACTATCTGAAAACCTATCTTTTAATGTTTCAATTTCAATAGGTAATCTAATATCAGTAACCAAGAAACAATCAAAAAAATTAGATAAAACCTCAATATCTTCAATAAGTCTATTAATATGAAAATATGGTTTGTTCATTTTCTCCCTGATTATTTCTGTTCCAATTTGCTGAAGAGCTTCTCTTGGCTTTGTTTCTTCTTTTCCATCCCAACCAAAGTAATCTTTAAGATATCCTTTCAAGGTCCTCATCACTTGTATTTCACATACTTTATAGCCATCTTCTTCTAATCTTGATTTAATAATACTACTAGCTAAACCTTTTCCATTTCTAGCTCTACCACTTATTAAAAACACTTTCATAGTATCATTCCTCTCTATTTTTAAAAACAAAAGACCTAAATATAGGAGCATCTTTAAATAGATGCGGTACCATCCTAATTAGATCTTAATTTTTATAACGGCATTACCGGATTACTCACTCTAAAGTAGCTTTCAAAAGATTATTTAATTTACTTTCCACCAATAGTAAACTCTCTATTTAAATAATTCTTTTTACTTATCTTTATCAACGTTTTAAATTATTCATCTTGAATTCTTCCAACTATATTATATTTTTCATCGAAAAACATTGCAATAGTTTTAAATATAGCAATAGTTGGAGTAGCAAGAATCATACCAATTATACCAAAGAAATGACCAAATATCAATAGTCCAATCATAATTGTTACTGGATGTAGTTTCATAGTTTTTCCCATAACAACAGGTTGTAGGAAATAACTTTCTAAAGTTTGGCAAACAACTACTGATACAAGTGAGAAAATCCCAACAAGTGGATCAATAGAAAAACCAATTAAAACTGTTGGAACTCCACCAATATAAGGACCAAGGTAAGGAATAACATTAGTAATAGCACAAAATAATCCAAAAACAAGTGGAGCTTTCATTCCAGCTAGTGACAATCCAATAGATTGAAATACAAATAAAATTCCCATAATAAGAAATGTTCCATGAACAAAATTACGTAAATTATCATTAACTCTATCAGTTAGTTCAATTGTATCTTTATGAAATTTTCTAGGTAAGAAAGCAAGTAAATGTTTTCTAACATTATGAAAGTCAAACAACATATAAAATCCAATAATTAAACCAAAGATAAGATTAATTCCTCCACTGATAACACCACTAATAATTGAAACTATTTTTGTAGGCAAATCAACTGTAATTGATAAACCAATTTGATTTATTGAATTATAAACTCCCTCACTTATATCAGTTAAATCATAATGTGTTAAATCTCCAATCTTATCAAAAACTCCATCAACCCAATTTCTAGCACCATTAATAAAACTTGGAGCACTAGTTATAATATCATTAACTTGTGAAGAGATAGAAGGAAGTATCAAGTTAACTAATAAAACACCACCTAGTATAAGTAAAAAGTAAGTAAAAAATGTTCCAATAACTCTATTTATTCCTTTTTTCTGAAGTTTTGTTACAAATGGATCAAATAACCATGCAACAATTATTCCTATAAATAAAGGTGAAATAATACTTAACATTGTAAGTATAAAAGGTAATATTTTCCAATCGTCTATAAGTTTACTACATACATATATTGATAATACGACTAATAAGAAAAAAAGAAGTTTTAAAAGTTTTACACCGACATTTAATCCTTCATTGACTTTTTCATAATCCAAAGAATCTTTCTTTTTCTTTAACATAAAATCAACTCCTTTATTAAAATTATACACCATATATTTAATAGTTTCTATTATTTTTATTAAATATAAATAAATTGTCACTTTATTATATTATTATTGTACATAATTGTTAATCTTAGACAATCAATTATCTATTTTAATAGATTACGGTGCTAATGCAACTCGGAAACCAAAGTAGGCATTACCTGAACCGTAATTAGGATCAAAGGCAAACATACCTGACTCTGAACCAGTATTGTAACTCCCCCCCCCGCGTTTGACCCAAGGATAGGCCGTGTAGACAAAGACGGCAACGTCGGCATACCAGGAACTAATCTGTCTAGTTTGATTACCTGCATATATTATACTCTTAAATGGTCCCATTTCTACTGTTGCATCTCCTAAATGTCCTCTTGTAAACTCTGAATAACTTGTTCCATAAGCATACTTATCATAATATTTTTCTTCTGGCCAAGAATATCCTGATGCAAGACTTCCTCCTTCTCCATATCCACCAATAAATCCCGAGTGATTGCTTGCATTTCTTCCTGATAATGGCTTACCATTTGAATCAGTCATTACTCCCATTACATATTCCCAAGCACCCCCTGACATATCATATATACCTGAGATATTTCCAGTAGTTGATGCAAGGTACCCTGTCTCGGTATTATAAGGAACTGTTATATCACTTGTTGTTCCATATTTGTTACAGTCACGGTTATCATTAGTCCAGCCACAGGTTGGTTCATTAACTGATGCATATCCTGTTATAAAGTTACTATTGTTATTAAATCTAACGCTCATCTGTGAACCATATTTAGAGTGTTGTAAATAGGCTACACTTCCCCATTCACTATTTTTCATCATATGAGAATCCATTTCTCTTTTATATGCATAACTTGTATAAAAAACATTTCCTACTTGGATATTTCGATAGCTTGTTACATTTGGTTTTATTTGAATACCAAAGTCGTTTATAGAATTATCTAATGCATCATTTGACTTACCTGTTTCAAACTTTCCTACCCAGATTCCATTTGAATTAAAACTTGTGAAGGCTGGATGTGTTAACCATTCATTTTTATGGCTTCCATTTGAGACATTTACATCTTTTGTTTCAAACTCAACTTCAATTGTTTGAACTCTATCTTCAACTTCAGTTAAACCACTATAGGTTTCATCATTAAATATTTTATACCTATATCTTGGTATCCATACAAAGTATGACTCGATTTTTTCTTCTGGTATAATAGCATTGTCTGCATACTTGATTGTTTTATCTTTTAAAATAACGGCATTGGCCCACTCTTTATTTTGATAGTTATACCATTCTTCTTTTAAACTTGCTTTAGTTACTGTTCCATCGTTTGCTATTTTTACAGGAATTAATCCTTCCTTTAATACTGGATCTGCTCCATTTAGAGTATCTTCTGTATAGTTATCAATATTT
>CANORV010000039.1 GCA_947569245.1 uncultured Mycoplasmatota bacterium
ACTAAAAATAGTGTCAGTGATTTTACTCACCAACACTATTTATTATAGAACCGATTTATCTTTTACTTTTTTTCTTTTTATTTAATCTTTAATAATACCATTTGCTTTAAACTTAGCTAAGACTTTTTCTTCTGAAATATTACCGACGATTCTAGATGCTACAGTTTCTTCATCTCCATCTTTTACAAAGATAATTGTAGGAGTACCAGAATAATTTACGATTTTATTGAAACTGTTATATTCTTCTTCACTAAAGTCGTTAGTATTAATATAGAACATATCAATTTTATATTTTTCTAAAATATTTATAATTTTAGGTTTTAGTTCTACGCAATTATGACAATCATCACGCATTATTTCAAGTACGAAAGATTCTTTATTTTCTCGTTTTTTGATAAACTCAGTATAACTTATTCTGTGAAGTCTATCACTTTCCAAACGTTTTTTTTCACTACAACCTGTTATTGGTATTATAAATACTAATAAAGTAATTAATAAAATAATTTTTCTAAAACTTTTCTTCATTTAAATCACTCCTTGTATTTAGTATTATATCATAATAAAAGTAAAAAAAATATGGAAATGTATAAAGTTATTTGGTATAATTAATTAATGATAGAATAGGAAGGGCTAGGTGGAAAGTATGATTTTAAGAAAGCCATATGCTTTTTTAATTAAACATTTTAGACTAATTAATGCTTGCTTACTTTTCTTTATAATATTTGTCTATTCTAAGAGTATGAATCTTTATTCTTTTGTTAAAGATTATGCCAGTTATGGAATATATAGTAAAAGTTTAGATTCAATACAAAATTACATATCGGGATTTTTTATTGTGTCTCTTATTGCAATTATTTTAATTTCGATAGTAATGATTTCTCTTTTACATTTTAAGTCAAAACCTATAAAAACATATGTATATTTAATTATTGTATATGTAGTGATGCTTGGATTTGATTTATATGCTTTATCTTTTTTTAATCATTTAGATTTTGATCCAACTTTTCAGGTAGCAAAAGCTAGGGTAGTTCGGGATTTATTATTCATTATTACAATACCTGAGTATCCTGCTATGGTACTTTTAGCTATTCGTGCTGTTGGACTTGATCTTAAGAGTTTTGGATTTCAAGAAGACAAAGAGTTTGTTGCAACAGAGGGAGATAGAGAAGAGTTTGAAATTGATACAAGTTTTGATACTGAAAAAGCAAAACGTGAGTTTAGAAAAAGTGTTAGATACTTTATGTATTTTGTTAAGGAACATAAATTTCCAATTGTTATACTTACGATAGTTATGTCATTATTCTTTGTATATAATTCTTATAAATATGTTTTTGTAGAAAATAAGATATATAGTCAAAATCAGTATTTTACTAGTAATTTGTATAAAATAAGTGTTAATAATACATATATAACTGATAAAGATTATTCAGGTCAAATAATTTCAAAAGATGGCAAATATTTTGTGGTAGTAGATACAACAATTATTAATTTAACTAGTGCTGAGAGGGAATTTGATTTAGAACAATTTATGTTGTTTGTTGGTAGTAAATATTATGTTGCTACTACTAGGTTTAATTCATCATTTATGGACCTTGGTAATTTATATGAAACTTCATATTTTGGTGAAAATAAAACAATTAATTATAATTTGATTTTTGAAATTGATAAACCTAAGGAAAATGATAATTTTTATTTAACTTATCAAAATCTTTCTAGCAAAAATATTAAACCAATTAGACTTAAAATCAAGGTTGTAGATATAAGTGAATTTAAAAAGAAAGATGAAAAAAAGTTAATGGAAGATATAGTTATACCACTTAACAATAATGAGAAGAAGGTTTTTTCAATTAACTCATATGAAATTTTAGATGAAGTTAGTTATGTTTATGAAAAATGTTATGTTAATACCTGCATGATGGTAGAAGAAAGTGTTAATGCTAATACTAATAAAAAAGCATTGTTTATGAAAGTTAGTTTAGATAATGATAACATTAAAAACTTTATTAAATTTATGACAAAATATTCTAAGATAAAATATAAAGTAGGAGATGATGTTTACACTATAGATTCTGTTAATATGATTAAGAAGAACTATCGTGGTAATTATCTATATTTTTTAGTAGATAAAAATATTGAAAATGCTTCTAGTATCGAATTTGTTTTTACAGTTAGAAGTTATCAGTATTATTATAAGTTGAAAGGATGATGTTAATGGCTAAAGATAAACGCAGTATGAATAAAAAAAGAGTTACTATTTTAATATCTATTGGTTTTGTACTTTTAATTGTTGGATTGATAATGAAATTAGTTTGGATACTTGCCTTTGAAAAGAATTATATTTTTAAAGGTTTAGAGGAAAAGCTAATTAATGCTGGTGAAAAATTTTATGAAATTAATAAGCAACAATTACCAAAAAATGGTGAAACAGTTAGTATTACTTACCAAATGCTTTTAGACAAAGAATATGTTGAGTCATTATATGTTCCTAAGACTAATAGGACTTGTGACTTGGAAAACAGTTGGGTTCGTGTTCATAATAATAATGGTAAATATGAGTACTATCGATATTTAAAATGTGAAAAATTTGAATCTAATACAGATCATACAGGACCAGTTATTAAGTTAAACGGTGATGATAGTATGATAATAGATTTAGGTGGTACGTATGAAGAACCTGGAGTTAAGAGTGTAGATGATGATGTCGATGGAAAAATTGATATAAAGAATGTTGTAATAAAGGGTAATGTTGATACTAGTAAGATTGGTACTTATAAAATTACTTATACAGTTAGTGATAAGCTTTTAAATTATACTAGTGTTACAAGAAAAGTAATTGTTAGAAGAAAGCTAAAGGATGCTGTTATAGCTAGAACTGATGAAAGTAATATTTTTAAAGGGGCATATATTGCTAATAACTTTGTGTTATATTCTGGAATGTTATGGAGAATTGTCGGGCTTAATAGTGATTCTAGTATTAAACTTGTGTTAGCTGATAATATAGCAAATGTTAATTATGCAAAAGATGATGTTGATTTTAATAAATCAAATATTCAAAAATGGCTTAATGAATATTTTTATAAGTATTTGATTGATCCTGATAAATATTTAGTTAAAAATAGTACTTTTTGTATATCAGCATATAATAATCCAAATGGTGGCTATGAGGAATGTAGTAAGTATAGTGATTCTATGGCAGTTGGTTTATTATCATTACAAGATATAAAAAGGACTGAACTTGTTGATAATGCAGGAAATATTTTAAGTTTTCTTGATTCAACATATTATTATTTGTTATCTAATTTAAATGCTAATGGAAAGGCATTAATTAAAGCAAAAGCAAATTATACAATTGATTTTGAAAAAAATAGTCTTCTTCCAATCAGACCAGTTATTAATTTGAAGGCAGATATTAATATTGTAAGTGGGATTGGTACAGACGATATGCCGTTTAGGTTAGGAGATTATACTACTGGAAAGGAACATAGTAAATTAAGTGATAGAATAACAGGAGAAATTGTTAATTATTCTGGGGTTAACTGGGTGGTCGTTGATCATGATAAAGATGGAAATACTAAAATGGTAATGACTTCTAATCTTTTAATAAATGGAATTGCTAATGTTAAGGCTGTTAGTTATAATACCAAAAATAAGGTAAAAGCATACAATCCAAAAGAGGACGGAAATATAGCAGAGGAGATTAATAATAATTGGACGGTTTATATTAAAGATGACTTAGTAGTCAATCATGAATTTAGTGTTCCAACATATCAAGTTGGTCAAAAATATACAGATGGAAAAGTTACAAAAATTAAGACAAAATTTGCTATTCCAAATACATATGAATTATTTTCGGCATCACAAGGTGGAGTGGCAAATGGTAAATATTATTTAATGAATGTTGCTAGTAGTGATAACGAGGTGTTGTTTATAAATAATGTAAATGGTTTATCATTTCAATATAATTACTTGGATTTTAGGGATATTGGAGCAAAGTTAGTTGTTTATATTTCAAAAGATGCTGTTATTTCTAGTGGTAATGGAATTTTGACTGATCCGTATCGTATTAAGTAGGGGTAGTTTTATGAAAAAATTAAAGAAAAGAATTATTTTTATAATATTAAGTTTATTTCTAGTAATTATCAGTTTATCAGTTTTTCTTTTTCTAACAAAATTTAAGGGGACAAAAGGTAATGGTGAGTTAGTATCCCGAGTTAGTCGTTTTGATATGGCTCGTGATAGTGATGAAAATATTGTTGGTTGGATAAAGATAAATGGAACGAATATTGATTATCCGGTAAGACTAGGAAATGATTTGTCAAGTAATCATTCTGAAGATATTATTTGGATTAATGATACACTTGGGAATGGAAGAAATAGAAAGGTTATTTTTGGTCATAATATTCTTAATGTTTCTAGTAAACCTTTAATTGATAGTAAAAGATTAACTAGATTTGAACCACTTATGGCATATGTTTATCAAGATTTTACAAAGGAACATTTATACATTCAATATAGTGATATTGATAGTAAAGAGAGTTTATATAAAATATATGCCGTTAGTTTTTATGAAACAGAGGATGATAATGGAGAAAGTTATTTATCTAAAGAAGAGATAACGAATTATATAAATGTAGTAAAGGAAAAAAGTATTTATGATTTTTCTGTTGATGTTAATGCTGATGATTCGTTAATTACTTTAGCTACTTGTACTAGATTTTTTGGGGTAAACGGTCCTACACATTTTAAGGTTGATGCTAGAAAGGTACGAAAAAATGAAAAATGTGAAAATTATTCTGTTAAAAAAACTAGTAACTATGTTATAATTAATGAAGAATAGGTATGGTGATGATATGAGAAATAGAAAGCATTTTATTGTATTTATATTACTATTTGCTTTTTGCCTTGTTTATAGTAGCAAAGTAAGTGCAGCCTCTATTTATGATAATTTTGATTGTGTGGATGGGGCCTTGATTAATAAAACAACAGGAAGAAGAGAAGGAAGTTGTGTTATAAAAAATGATACTATAGAATCTTGTCCAACACGTTCACTTAGAGATAAATATGATATATCTAAAATTTTTGCTAATATTGATTATGAATATAATGCAGCAATAGATAAATTTACAATGATTGTAAAAAATCTTAAGGGCCTTTATATTAGATTTGGTTATGGGCAAAGTGTTGCTCCAACATCTGATAAGTTTTACCCTGATGCCAGTGGTACGGTTCGTGCTAATGGATTTAATCGTGATTTATTAGTTACTATATATGTTTATATTGATGGTAGTAATAAAGAATGTGTCGATACTTTGTATGGTAAATTAAATGCAACAACACCAATTTATCGTGTTAACACTTTATATGAGGATGCCTTGTGTGTTAATTATCGAAATAAATTTAGCAGTCAGAAAGATTTGGCTCAAAGATTTGTTCCAGAATGTTATCAAAAAAATTTACAAATTCAATATGATAGAAATACTGTTAAGAATAAGATTGATGAAGCTACTGCAATTATTACGAATTTGGCTAATTTTGATGATGGTAATGCCTTTATTAATTTAGCTTGTGATTTTTATGATCAAAACAATCATGGATCTAGTACTTCTGGGTATGTTTTATCTCAGGCAAATAGTTCTTGGGATGTTCTTTGTTTTGAGTCTTTAAGTATTAGTTTTGATACTCCTAAAGCTTTGTATGCTGGGGATTCATTTAGTTATTGGGTTAATCTTACAATTGAGAAAACTTGCTATCCAAAGTGGAATGGTACTTTCCCATCTGATCCAGGAAGTGGTGGAACTACTACTTGTGAAGAGATTCCTGAAGAAGAGGGAGATAAAGTAGTTGGTGCAACATATCCAGCTTCTTGTAGATTTAAAACGGTTTGTTTTGGGGTTGATGATAAAGAATATGCTGAGCATGCTGGACCAAAGGAGAGCTTTGATGCTTGTGTTTTAGCTTGTGATAATGGAAAATATACACAAAAGTGTATAGATTCGTGTTATGACCTTAATTATTCGAATCAGTCGAATGCTATTAAGGGAAATCAGCTTTATGATAGTTCGGCTACTAAGTTGATAAGAAATTTATATAATGTCCAAAAAATGGCTAATTCGAGTAGCCAAATTCCAGTAAGTAAGTATTATATTGGTGATAAAGCCTTTTTTACTACTGGTATTACCTCTTCTGGTTGGGATGGTTTGAATTGTTTAGAAGCAGCAACAATTGAAGAGGGTTGTTACAAATGTAATTTTAATCCAAATGCCCCTGCAGAATTAAGAGGTGTATGTGCCAAGGGTGGTGGAGGAAACTGGAAAAAAGGTAAAGTTTCCGATAGTTTTTGTGCAGGTGTTTCAACGTATATTAATTCACCAGATCATCCAGTAGATGCTGTTTATGGATGGATGCCTCTAACTAAATGGTGTAAGGGTCCAAATTCTCATAAATATATAGAGATTAATCGTGGTTGTTCTGAAAAGTCTTGTACAGAGATTCTTGCTGATGAGAGTTGTCTAGAAGGAACTGGTATTTTAGAGGGAAATAACACTAGTGGTACTAATAAGAAGAAAGTATGTCATACTAGTGGCTGTGATTCATGTGAAGGTCGAGGGGACAGAATCATGAATGAACTTGAGAGACTATTAAATGATGTATACAGAAGGCTTGATGCTGGTGAATTTGTCGATTATGATGATTCTCATACGGAATTTCGTGGTGAAATCATTGATTCCTACACTAAAAAGTCAACAGTTTATACTGATAATAATGGAAATCCATTGATTTTTACAGATAGTGCTAATAGTAATGGTTATAAAGTAAAACGTTCTGAAACTATTAGGTATGAATGGGAATGTGAAAAATGTGTAACTTGTCCATCAGATGACGATGATGATGGAGGCGGTGGAGGTGGCTCTTCCGGCGGAGGCGGTGGAGGAGGTTCTTGTGGGCCTGGTTGTGCAAGTGACTATACTAAGGACTTACCTGCAAGGCAGCTTTCATCTAAAAAAACTGGAGTTATAAGAACTTCTGAATGTGAAAAGGATTGTGAATGTTCTGAATGGGAGGACTATTCTAAGTCTAAAACTTTTGAAATTAGAAGTTATAGTACAACTACTAAGTATAGAATTAATTTAGGTAATGCTTATAAATCAGCTGTTGATGGTAGCACGGTTTACGGTGATACTATTTATAGTAAATTAGATTCAACTGTTAAACAACAATATTATTATGGTGGTAAAAAGTACTATTCAAATGTTTATTCACCAATGATAAATGATTGGCGTAAGTGGCCAACATACCAAGAAAACCAAAACAAAAACTGTTTAAGTAATGGTACTTGTATTACTAAAAATGATAAATCGTTAACTAAAAATATTTTACAATATCTTCATGTAGGTAGTTGGGGACAATGGGAAATTAATTTGGAATGTTTTTATGGAATTATTAATAATTTCTGTGTAAATTGTGATAACATTGGTCCTTCTAAACCTATGGGATGTAATCCTAAGACGGATATTTGTGATTCTGGTCTTAACTATACATTTAGAAGAATTGATCTTGACAATAAAAATATGTTTCCTGATAGAAATCCAAGATGGAACTGGACTGGTACAATAACTACTGATCCTATAAATGGCATTAAAGCTAGTGGTTCAGCAGTTTATGATACAAATTATATGATTGATCCAGAAAAACTTATTAATAACTTACAAAGTAAAGGTACTTCAATTTATAGCAGTTCAAATGCTAGTACTGGAAATGATAATAATCCTGAGCTTGATTATGAGGTTGTTTTATCAAAGGGAAATATTAGGACTATAAAAAAAGAGGCTGATGACAATTATAGTAATTGGCAAACATGTACAAATGGTGTATGTGTTAAAAACAATTTTGATATGACTTGTACTACCGGAAAAGGTGGAAGAACAATTTGTACAAGTAAATTTTTAACTAATACAAGGTATTTAACACTAGTTAAGAGGCCGACAGAAAATGGATGTAATAATCTACGTAATGGTAGATGTACTAATAATTAGGAGGTGTATTAATTTTGAGTAAGGCAATGATGGCACTTGGTGTAGTAATGCTTGGAATTTTGATGTTACTTTTAGTTAATATTATTCAAAGTTATTCAACTGGTGATGAACTTGACTTTAGTTTGTTACGTGATACGACAGAAGCTGCAATGGTTGATGCTGTTGATATTTCATATTATCAAACTTCTGGACAAGTTAGGATGGATAAAGAAAAATTTGTTGAAAGTTTTGTAAAACGTTTTGCAAGGAATGTTAATGGAGATCGTTATTATAATATTCGTTTTTATGATTTAAATGAAACTCCCCCTAAAGCTAGTGTTAAAGTTGGTTCTAGTACAACAGCCGTTTTTGCTGGTGAAAATTTTGATATAAGAAATGCAATAGATGCAATACTCGAAACTAAATATGCTGATATTAATACTTCAAAAAATATTTTGTCAAACATAGAAAAAAACAGTAACAGTAAACCTTCTTGGTGGTCATCTACATCAAATAATTTTGGTTCATCTATTGTTGAGGATGACGATGTTGATGGTGAATTTGAAGGTGATGATGATGCTTGGGAACCATCTTTTAAAGAGGTTAAGAATTATTATTTACAAAATAAAAAGATTTTTAAAGATGGTAAAGACCTTGTTGATGAAGACGAATTTGTCGATATTATGATTATGTTGTTTGAAGAATATAAGGGACGTTTAAACAATTATGAAACAAGTAAAATTGACGATTATGCAAGACAACTTTATGGAACTTTGAAATAGGAGGAAATATATATGGGAAATATGTCGGTTGCAATAAAGAAGTTTTTAAGTAACAAAAATACAGTTACTATTTTGGGGGTTATTGTTGGAATAGTCGTTTTGTATGTAGGTTATAATATGCGTGTTAATAGTAAACTTAATCCAGTTGCTATACCATATGCAAGACAAAAAATAGAACCTAGAACAAAAATTACATCAGATATGGTTGGGATAATGAACGTTCCAAGAGATATGATAAGAGGAGATGTAATTACAGACCAAGCACAAGTTGTTGGAAAATATGTAATTAATGATTCTGTTGTACCTGAAGGGAGTATGTTTTATAGAAGGTGTGTTGTAACTAAGGATCAACTTCCTGATAATGTACTTTTATCTTATCCAAAGGACTACGAGTTATACAATCTTTCTGTAAATATGGAAAGTACTTATAGTAATATGATTTTGCCTGGAAATTATATGGATATTTTTGTTAAAATTACTAATAACATTGATCAAGATACAGGTAATGCTTCAATAAGGGATAGAGTAATGGTTGGAAAGCTTTTACAAAATGTTAAAGTACTTGCAGTAAGAGATGCTTCAGGAAATGATGTTTTTGAAGATTTAGATGATCCAAGAACACCAGCACTTATAATTTTTGCAGTACCACATGAATATCATATTTTGCTTAGAAAAGTTGAATATTTGAATTCATATAATGCTGAAATTATACCAGTACCTACTAATGCTTCATTGGAAGCTAATCCAGATGAGGTTTCAATTAGTTCAACAGAAATTAAAGACTTTATAAATAGGGTAACAGTATGGACAGATAATAATGCTACTCAATAGGAGGTTTCTATGAATAATGAAAATATGTTTGCAACCATTGATTTTGGTCCTTTTCTTGAGTATTTAGAAGATGATGATATTACAGATATGTCCTATAGTAATAATGGACAATTGTGGCTTAGAAGTTTATCTAAAGGAAATTATCGTGTTGAAAATGAAAAAATAAATAATGACGTAGTTGAGAAATTAGCCTTTCAGTGTTCTAACTGTATGGGTACAACCTTCAATATGGCTAAACCATTTTTGGATGCTGAAAGTGCTGAACTTCGTATGAACTTTGTTCATGAATCAATTGCAACTAATGGAATAGCGTTAGTTATTCGTAAAACTCCTGCTAAAATTCGTCTTAAAGAAGATAAATTGCTTGAAGATAACTATGTTACTAAGGATGTTCATGACTTCTTAATTCAATGTGTACTTGGACACTGTAACATTATTGTTTGTGGAGAAACTGGTTCAGGTAAAACAGAGTTTGTTAAATATTTAGCTAGTCATACAAGAGAAAATGAAAAAATTATTTCAATCGAAGATACACTAGAACTTCACTTGGATAAAATTTATCCAAATAGAGATATTGTTGCTATGAAAACAAATAACATTGCCTCTTACTCTGATGTTTTAGTAACTTGTATGAGACAGAATCCAAAATGGATATTGTTATCCGAGGTTCGTAGTGCTGAAGCTGTTAGTGCAGTTCGTAACTCAATTTCATCAGGACACAATATATTATCGACAATCCACTCTGATAAAGCACGTTCTATTCCACACAGAATGTATTCACTTATGGAAACAGAAATTGACGTTGATCAATTTTTAAAAACAATATATCGTTATGTACAACTTGGAGTACATATAAAGGCATATTATTCAACAGAACTTCAAAAATTTCACCGTGAAATAGATGAAATTACAGAGTTTTATGTAGATGAAAATAACGAGCCTAAATTTAATGTAATATATCAAAAATACATGGGTGGTAAAGTTGTTATAAAAGAACCTAGTAAAAGTCTTAAAGATTATTTACTTGCTCAAAATGTTCAACTACTAAAACCACTTGCTAACGGTGAAACTGGATTAGATGATGAAGTAGAAGCCATTCTTAATAACGATTTTAGTAGTGATTCTTTGGATAATACCAATGCTACTAATAATGAAAGTAGTAATAATTCTAGTAGTCTAAGTGAAAATAGTAATAATGCTAGTGATAATAACAGTAGTTTTTTAAATAATTCAACTGTTAATACCAATGTAGTTCAAAGACCAAAATTTATAACTAATATTATACAACCAGAAAGTAATCAAGATAGTGAAGAAGTTTTTTAATAGGTGGTGATGCAAATGGAATTAGTAATTTTATTAATAATTGGCGTTTTTGTAGTTATATATCGTTCTTATAAAGGACAAAATGTTTATAAATATATATCTAATAGAGCTGGAGCTATATACGATAGATTTGCACCATATTCTTTTAAAGTAGTAAGAGAAAAAACAAAACAATTAGGTCAGGAATATACAATTAGACAGTATACAATTCAAGTTGCAGTATTTTCTATATTTGCTGGAGTTGTTTCATATCTTTACTTTTATAATTTATTTATATCACTTATCTATATTGCTATTGCAGATTCAATTATTCCTTATTTAGCATATTTACGTTGTAAAAGAGTTTATAGTGAATTTTTATTTGAACAAATTCAAGTTTATACAACTAATACAATAATGGAATTTTCAACAACACAGAGTTTCGTTAAAGCTTTAGAAGGAGTTGTTGCATCAGGAGTTTTGGAAGATCCTGTATTAACAGATGTAAATACAATGATTTCTTTAGCTTATCAAAATGGTTCAATTGATGAATCTTTACAATTTATGAGTAGTAAATATCCATATTATATAGTAAAAAATATGCATCAATTATTTTTACAAATAACTAAAGAAGGTGCAAAAGATTCAGGAGAATCTTTAGAAAATATGCAACAGGATATCGATATGTTGGTAGAAAGTGTTTATCGAGATAGAATGGAAAGATCGACTTTTCATAAAGGATTTTTGAAATATGGTGTTATGTTATATTTATTAGTTATGGTAATACAATATTTGCTTGGAAATGAATCTTATATAAAAATGCTTGATAATATATTCATAAAATTTATTTTACATGCAATACTAATATTGAATAGTTATTTTCTTCTTAAAGGTGAAAAATATTATAACGAGAATGTAGGTGCTGAGTAGATGGAAATAATTATATTTGGTGTTATTATTATGTTTGTCTTTTTATATAACAAGACAATTGATGGTAACAAGTTTTTAGAAGATAATAAGGGATTATTTGCTCTTTTAAAAGAAGACGATTATAATTTCTTAGTAGCTGCTAAGTATGGAGATAAGGCTGATCCTGAGGTATTATTCCAGAAAAGATTGACATATGCTTTCTGTGTTGGTGTAGCATTTTTGGTTTTATTTTTATCAGATATTAATGTTATTAATATCGTACTTGCAGTAGTAATAGCATTCTTTGTGTTTAAGATGCCTTATAGTGATCTTAAGAAATATTATAAGAAACATCTTAATCATATTGATGTTATGTTGCCTTATTATTTAAAGGGTTTGGAGATTTTGATTCAACATTATACTGTTCCTGTTGCAATTGCTAAGTCAATTGAGGATGCACCTGAAATATTTAGACCTGGTTTAAAAAGAATGATAGCTAAAATTGATGCAGGGGATTCATCAATTGATCCATATATGGATTTTGCAAATGAGTATCCTGTTAGAGATTCAATGCGTATGATGAGACTTTTATACCGTCTTGGAATTGGTTCACAGGAAAGAAAACAAGAGAGACTTTTAATGTTTTCTAGAACAGTTTCATCTTTACAAAATAAGGCTCGTGAACAGAAGTATAAGGCTCGTCTTGGTTTTATGGAAAGTCAAACGATGATTATGCTTGTTTGTACAGGTGGGGGAGTTATGATTTTGATTCTATTCTCAATGTTTCAGATGATGGGGTCTATGTAAAATAGATTTACAAGGATACTTGAAATAGATAATATTTTATATTATAATTAATAATAGAAAGGAGAAGGTAATAATATGAAAGAGGCTAGTGGTGAATTAAGTATGACAGTAATTACTGTAATTGCAGTAGGAGCAATTATAGGATTTTTCTGGATTATGTTTCCAACAATAAAAAACACTATTATGGGTTCATGGAATAGTGCTTCAAATTGTCAAAAGCGTGATGCTAATGGTAACTGTATAGAATAATTTTTAATACTCTAACAAAGTGAGGTGAAGTTAGTTGAGAGATGCTATAGGTGGAGCTCTAACTATTCAAATTATTCTTGTGTTTTTAATACTTGTTAATGGTTATTTAGCTATTACAGTTAATTATACTAAGGCATTTCGTGTTAAAAATGGAATTGTTAGTGTAATTGAAAGAAATGAAGGGCTTACAGAAACAGCAGGTAAAAGTATTACAGAGCTTATGCGTAATGCTGCATATTCTGTACCACTTCCTTATTTGAACAAGTGTTATGAACAAGGATATAGTCCAGTTTATCCAAGTCAATTGTCATCTTTGGGTGCTGGTTCAACAGGTGGGGGTTTTTGTTATAAAAGAACAGATATAGATCCAACTGGTAGTGGGGTATATACGGGAAGAGAGTATTCTGTTGTAACTTATGTTAATATTAATGTCCCTGGGCTTAATAGAATATTTCAACTTGTTCCTCACATATTTAGTGTAAAAGGAGAAACTAAGACAATATATTCTAATAAACGTGATTGGTTTTCTAGTTGTCGTCGATGGGATGCCAATGGTAATTGTATTTCTTAGGTATTGTTATAAATAAAAAGTAATTTTTTAGAAAGAGGGAGTTATGCATGAATGTTATAGTAGCTAACGATAAGAGGGATGTACTAAGTCAACTTAATATTGAGATAATAAAGTCTGTTAGTGGTGAATTTACAGCTGATGAGTTAATTGATATGTTTGCTAACTTTTTCTTTGGAAGAATGATTCTTGATTTAACAGCACTTAAAGATTATCAAGATCCTAAAAATTTACAAAAGTTATCTATGTCACTTGATGTAGAGAAAATAATTGTTTTACTTCCTGATAGTAATCCTGTATGTTTGCAGCCAGCTTTTTTATCAAAAATAATCTCAATGGGTATTTATAATTTTACAACTAATCTTGATGGTATTAATTATTTACTTTCTAATCCGAATACCTATAGGGATGTTGCACATTTACATCAAATAGATGTTTCAAGTGTTCCTCAGCCTTCAATGGCAACAGGAACTAGTAACAGTGGTTCTATGGTCATGGCTGCTGCTGGGTCTTTTATTCTAGGTGTTAAAAATTTGACTAGTCATGCGGGTAGTACAACACTTATTTATATGTTAAAGAAGACATTGATGAGTCATGGTGTTTCTACTATTGCAATAGAAGTTAATAAGAGAGATTTTATGTTTTTTAATGATAAAGAGATGATATCGGTTAATGCTGATGGTTTTGCTAATGAATTATTAAAACATAGAAATGTTCAGGTTATTTTAGTAGATGCTAATGATTTGGATCAGTTAGATGTTTGTACTGATGTTATATATCTTATGGAATCATCAATAATTAAACTTAATAAATTGATGGTTAAAGATAGAACTATATTTGAAAAAATGAAAGGAAGAAAGCTTATTCTTTCTAAGTGTATTCTATCTAGTAAGGATGTAGCAGAGTTTGAGTATGAAGCAAAGATAAGGTCATTTTATGTTATACCTCCTTTGGATGAGAGAAAAGATAATTCAGAAGTATTAAATAATTTATTAATAAAACTGGGATTGATAACTTAGTGATGATATAGGTAATATCAGTGATTGTGGTTCTTTGTCAAGTAGTGTTGGTGAAGCCAAAAACTGATGATAAATGAATTGT
>CANORV010000040.1 GCA_947569245.1 uncultured Mycoplasmatota bacterium
CTAATTTAGCTAAGCAAAAGGTGACTGAAGTATATGTTAAGGTAGAAGATAAGTTTGAAAATATGAGTGAAGTGGTAAGAAATGATGTAAGACTTATAGAGTTAGCATATGACAACACGATAGATAACAATCTAAGATATATTGGTCAAAACCCTAATAATTATGTTAGTTTTAATAATGAATTATGGAGAATTGTTGGAAGTTTTAATAATATTGATGATGGCAGTGGAGAAAAGAAAAGTAGGATTAAACTTATTAAAGCAACTCCATCCCATTATGGTGTTCGTTTTAGTGCTGATAGAATAAATTTAAATGGAAATAATTGGGCTTATGCAGAATTAAAAAATACATTTAATACCACTTATTTAAATTCGATTCAAGAAGAAAGTAAAATAATGATTGATAGTGTTTTATGGAATTTAGGTGGTGGAGATGATAATGCTAGTTATACACCTTTAAATTTCTATAATGTAGAGAGAGCAAAATATTTTGAACCATGGAATGGGAAAATTGCCTTACCATATCCATCAGATTTAGGATTTGCAACAAGTGGTGGAAGTATTCAAAATCATAATAATTGTCTTAATTATACTATCCACAGTATGAATTATAGAAATAATTGTGTATCAAATAACTGGCTAATATCGATAACCTATTATGGTAAAGTTTATAAAATGTGGACAATTACCCCAGAGAAAAGTAGTTATACTGGCTTTAGAAATGTATTTTGTTATCCTTATCATCAATTAGGTACTAATACTACAAATCAGGCAACAGAAGGAACTAGAGCAGGCATGCTTAATGCTGCAATACCAACACTATACTTAAATTCTGAAGTTAAAATAATAAATGGTATAGGAACAAATACTGATCCATTTATCTTAAGTTTGTAGCTTAATGTCTTTACTTTGTGTAAATTATAAGTTGAAAAAATAGTTAATTAATTGTATAATAATGTTATAAAAAATATGGGAGTTGAAAATTATGAAGAATGAAAGAATAACAAAAAATCATCAATGGGGGGGGGTACTTTACAAATAGAAAAGTAATCATCCCCATATTGATAACTTTAATAATAGTAATATTTGGTACTAGTTTTGCCGTATTTAGAATCACTTTAAAACAGGAAGATGAAAACGAATTAACATCAGCTTGTTTAAAGTTAGAGTATACTGATGAAAATCCAATTAGTATAAAAAATGCAATACCGATAGTTGATGAAGAAGGTAAAAAACTAGTACCTTATCAGTTTACATTAAGAAATATGTGTAAGACAAACGTCACATATCAAGTTAATCTAGAAGTGTTAGATACGACAACCTTTGAAGATTTAAGTTATATAAAACTAGAATTAAATGATAAAGAACCAATTCTTTTAACAGAAAATGAATTAGTAGAAAAAACAATCGATAATGCAAAAGTATCATATAGTTTAAAAAGAGGCTATCTTGAACAAGATGAAAGTAAGACATATACACTTAGATTATGGATGGATAGTAATACCCCAACATCAGAAAAATACATGGAGAAAAGTTTAAAAAGTAAAGTAACAATAACAGGAGAAAGCTATCCAAAAGAGATAGACAAAACACCACCTATAGCAAGTTTTACAACAACCGAAACAGAAGAAGGAATCCTAGTAGATGCAAGCAATTCAACTGATAATGATAGTGGAATCATGACCTATTATTATAGTAAAGATAATAAAACATGGTATAAGAGTGAAGATGCAAGATTCTTACTTAGAAATGGTGATGAAGTAACATATGGTTTAGGAGTAGATGTAGTAGAACAACTAGCAAACCTAAGAGTAAATGATGTATATGTTAAAGTAGAAGACAAATTTGAGAATATGAGTGAAGTAGTAGGAAAAAGTATTAGGCTAGGTGGAATTATATATGATAAAACAACCGATAATAATATCCGTTATATTGGAGCAAATCCTAATAATTATGTAACATTTAATAATGAACTTTGGAGAATTATTGGAAGCTTTAATAACATAGTAGATGGTGAAGGAAATAGTGCAACTAGACTAAAGATAATAAGAAATCAATCGATTGGTAATTTGCAATGGAACAATAACAGTAGTACTAATTGGGCAGCATCTTCTTTAAAAACACACCTTAATCAAACCTACTATAATTCTTTAACTGAAGAAAGTAAAAAAATGATAAGTAATTGTTTATGGAAAATAGGAGCAACCTCAAATTTCAAACAAATACCAATTGGTCTTTATAATAATGAACGAGGAACAACAACATATAATGGAAATCCAGCTACCTGGGTTGGAAACATTGCTCTTATTTATCCAAGTGACTATGGTCTAGCAACGAATGGAACAGGAAGTTTAGGCGGAAGAAACAATTGTATGAATAGAGTAATGTATGATTGGAGTAATAACTGGGGAAATTGTCCAAATGGTTCGTGGTTAAATATAAATAAATCACTATTTCTGACACCTCATAGTACAAGTTGGATATTACTAAATGATGGGTATATAAGAATTATAGAACCAACAATATCATTTCCTGTAAAGCCAACCTTATATTTAAACGAAAACATAAAAATAACATCAGGAACAGGAACTAGTACAGATCCTTTTATCTTAGGTTTGTAGAGTTAAAAGGTTTTTCTTCTGTCATATTTTTTTAAATGTTACATAATCTTCTATAGGAGATGATGATATGATAAAGAAAGAGAATTTATGGTTTTTGACGTTGTTTAGTTTGATATTAGTACTTAGTGTATATTATATTACAATGCCTAATGAACTTTTACTTACTAATAATAGTAAAACTAACAAGGAAAAAGAAGTAAGTGTAAGTAAAAATGAAGAAACTAATAAAGTAACTGTCAACGAAAGTGAATTGTTAGTTGCTATGCGTGTTAGTCTAGATGATGAAAGAGATAGCGTTATGGAAGAATTAAAGGAAACTTTAACAGATTCAGAAGCTACTAGTGAAGATAAAAATAATGCATATGAACAAATTAAACTTATTAATGATATAAAAAGTAAAGAAACATCTATCGAAGAAAAAATAAAAAGAGACTTTAAATTAGATAGCTTTGTAAAAATTGACAATAATGAAGTAAAAATTGTCTCCATAAAAAAAGAACATGATTATTCACTTGCCAATAAAATAATGCGTAGTGTTCAAGAAGAATTTGAATCAAAAATGTATATTACTGTAAGATTTGAAAAATAATAAGCTAAATCACTATCTATTTGTAACATTAATTCATAGAATACTATGAGTAAGTATGTACAAAATAGAAGGAGTGATGCTATGAATAGTAGTATACTGACCGAACGAGAATACGAAGTTTTCTCTTTACTTCTAAAAAATAAAACAACAACAGATATAGCAATTATTCTATCTATAAGTGAGAAAACAGTAAGAAACCATATATCGAATGTTATTCAGAAACTAGGTGTAAAAAATAGAGCTAGTGCTGTGGTTGAATTACTAAAATTAAAAGAAATATCGTTGTAAGTCGTATAAATTTATACGACTTTTCATATGATTAAATGGGTGATATGTTGTGCTAAGAAGAAAAGCTATAAGAAAAATTTTTATAACTACTTTTACGATGTTTACCTTAATTATTTTATATTTGATTCCACTTAAAATAAAAGATAATACTTTAGATATCAATTATGATTTAGAATATGTAAATAAAAATTATACAACAGAAGTATACTTATTAGGAAACAATAATTTTTTAGTTAAGGCTGAACTTTTAATGAGTGAAGAAAATACCTCTGATAAAATAAAAGAAATACTTGCTTATTTAACAATTGGAAGTAAAAAGGAATTACCTAATGGACTTAGAGCTGTTATACCACAAAATACTACAATTTTAGATGTTAATATTGATGGGAAATTGGCAACTATTGATTTTTCAGAGGATTTATTTTCTGGTAGTCAGGAACTAGAAGAAAGAATGATTGAAGCTATTGTTTATAGTGTTACTAGTTTATCTGATATTGATAATATAAAAATTAAAGTAAAGGGGGTATACGTTGGTATTCTTCCTAAAACTAGAAAGATGTTACCTGATTCTTTGAATAAGAATTTTGGAATAAATAAAGTTTATGATATTGATAATAGAAATGATATTAATAAAGTGGTGGTTTACTATTTAAATAGAATTAGTAATAATAATTATTATGTTCCAGTTACAAAATATGTTAATGATTCACGTGATAAAATAAAAATTATTATTGATAATTTGTCTACTAATTATTTGTATGATACTAATTTAATGTCTTTTTTAAATCAAAATGCTAAACTTGTTAACTATGCTTTAGAAGATGATGTTATGATTCTTAATTTTAATGAACATTTGTTTAATAATGACAATATCTTGGAAGAGGTTAGATATAGTATTTCATATTCTGTTTTTGATAATTATGATGTTGATACAGTCCTTCTTGAAGTTAATGGAAAAGAAATAGAAAGAATAAGCAAAAATAATGTTAGTAAATAATTATTTGTGTGGTGATGATTATGGAGAAGTTTAAAATTTTGTCAGATGTTCTTAGTGGTGTTATTTTACCTGTTTTTATAACTCAGGAAATAACTAGTATAGTTAATGATGGTGTTAGGTTGAATAAGATATTAAAATATGAAAATTGTTTGATAAAGGATAAAAATGTTTTAGATATATCTAAAGATTGTTTTAAGTGTGATACCAAGACATTACCATTAGTAGAATCTATATTAAATTATGTTGATTCAGATATAAAAGATGTTGTCTTAACTAATTTTGGAAATGTAAGAATTACTAAGGATTTTGTTGATTTATTATTAGCTAGTAATGGCTATAATTTAGGTACAAGGGAGTTTATTCAATATAGTTTGGTTCATGCTGCATCATATAAAAGGTTAAATGATGGAATTATTCTTAGTGGCTTTATTCAGCAAGATGATGATGTTTCAATAGGCAATTTTCTTAGTAATTCATACGCACTTTTATTGACTAATAGAATTTTTAATAACGGTTTAAATATTTTTCCTAAATCGTACTCTCTTATAGCTAAGAAGGTAGAGGAAATATTTGATGATTCTAAGGATATGGAAAACTTATTTTTTACTCATGATTTACCTGGATTTGTTAAATATTTAGAACATTATATGACTAGAAATGAAATTATTAGTTTATTAGTTGATATGGATACTTATCATTTTGATAGACGTATTTGTAATCCAATGTGTATATTCGATAATTATTCTATTAATAACAAATTGGATTTTGTTAAGAAAAAAGCAAAAAAAATATAGTGATTTTTCTTTTTCTTAGGTTGTAAAAAATAAAAAAACATTAAGACTTAGAATTATTCTTAATGTTTTAATTTTATAATTATCTATTTACTAATATTAGATTTAATACCCATAACTTTTATTTTTTCTTTTTTAGGATGTGGTGATTCACCATTGAAGTCTGGATGTAAACTTTCAATTGAATTTATACCAAGTTTTTTAAGATATGGGGTATAGTCAATCTTTCCTTCTTCATCAATTTGACTTAAATATATACTTTCTGGGTTACTTGTTTTATATGTTAATCTATCACTTCCATATACACATGAACCTAGAAAATAATAAACATAATCTTTATATATATTATACCATTCTTGTTTTTGTTCTATTAATTTTTGAGCTTTAGTAAATATTTTTAACATTTCTCCTAGAGTATTAGCATTTTGATCTAATATTTTATTGTATTCATTTGGATGAATAACAGCTAAATCTTTAATGTAATCAGCTAGATTTTCTCCATCTCTTATTGCTTTTAAAACTTCAAAGTCATGTTTATATTCTTCCAATATTTTTTCTAGTATTTTTGTCCTTTTTAAATTTATATCCATAATATTACCTCCGATAAATGTTATTTTATAGTAATTAATTAGTTTTTTCAAGAAAAAAATTTTTCAGTAGTGTTATTATTTTTTTATAGGTGTATTGTACTAATTAGCTTATATGATATAATATCATTAATATATAAATTTTTTTGGGGGTATATTATATGAATGATAAGAAAATTTTAACAATGTTTAGTGATAGAACTTTAGGTTGTAGTACAAATAATTACATTTTTTCTTCAGTAAATAATTTTGAAGTGGTGGATAAGATACCGAGTAGGTGTTTTGTTGAGTTACCAGAACATAATATTGATATTGATTGTTCTTATAATATTAAAATTAATTTGAATGAAGTTTGTGTTGAAGATATTCTTACATATTCTTTAGAACATTTGAAAAAGTTACATCTTCTTGATGTTTATTTAGATTATCGTTTGGATTTTGAGAGTAAGTCTCGGTTATTTAAATTTCAAAATGTTTTACGAAGATATAATGTGATAAGTCAATTGATTTTTTATAATTTAGAGGGATTGCCGGAGGAATATCAGATGTTACTTAATGAAATATATAATTTTAATAGTGTGTATTTTAATGTTAGTTCATTTATTAAAGATGCTGATTTTCAAACATATTCTTTGTTTAATGGTGATAGGATAGAAGAGGGGAAAGATTATACAAAAATAAAATTATTAAATATACCCCGTTGACTTTTTTCTTTTGCAGTGCTTTTTTACAGTATAAAAACGACTTTTTGATAAGTCGTTTTTCTTAATACCCGAAAGTTTAAGTTATCCTTAAATCTGGTGCGTGAGTAAACCACGTTTGGAAATTCGCATTAAGATTAATTTTTACAACCATTGTAATATCTAGTAAATGAAAATATAGTGTAGGAACATTTGATGTGAGTGTCGTCCTCCAATCTTGAAAAAGAAGAAAGGTAGATATTGATAAAAACTAAGACTTTTATTTTGAAAGTTTTAAAGCTCATTGCTATCATTTTGTTACTTTCTACCTTAATGGTGTTAGCAATAAAAAAATAGACACTCTTCATTATTGATAGAGTGTCAATCTTATTAAATTAGATGCAACATTCACTTGCAAGATTGAATGTCCCTCTTTTTTTATTGTATACAAGTTTCTTTGACATATTCATAATAACATAAAAACGCACTTTTATTAAGTGCGTTTTACTTAATACTCGAAAAGTTCGAGTTTCCTATCAATCTGGTGTCCCAGGAGAGATTCGAACTCCCGACTCTCGCCTTAGAAGGGCGATGCTCTATCCAGCTGAGCTACTAGGACGTATTTACTAAACTTATTTCAAGCAAGCAAATAAATTATATAATATCTTTTATAAAAGTGCAATAGTTTTTTTGAAAAATATAAAAATTTCTGCTACATTTGGTGTTTTTATTTACAAACTAAATAATATTTCGTAAAATTAAGATAGGTGATAAAGGTGCAGAGATATTTTTGCGAGAAAAGTATTTCGGATAAAGTTATTTTATCCAAAGAAGATAGTTATCATATTACTAAAGTTATGAGAATGAATCTTGATGATTTAATTGAAATTGTAATAGATAAAAATACTTATATTTCTAAAATAGTTAAATTGGGAAACAGTGTTGAGGCTTTAATACTTGATGAAATAGATGAAAACAATGAATTAGATACACAAGTTACATTAGTTCAATCGATTGTTAAAGAACAAAAAATGGATTATATTTTGCAAAAATCTTGTGAACTTGGCGTATTTAAAATAATTCCATATAAAGCAGGTAGAAGTGTTGTTAATTTTAGTGGGAAAGAAAATAAAAAGACAATGAGATGGCAAACTATTTTAAAAGAAGCTTCTGAACAATCAAAAAGAAATATTATTCCAGAAATTACTCAACCAATGTCTTTGTCAGAAATTGTAAATTTACAAGAATATGACATTAAAATTTTATGCACAATAGAAGAAAATACAAAAACTTTAAAAAAAGTATTATCAAATCTCTCTAGAAGTGATAAAATGTTAATAGTAGTAGGACCTGAAGGTGGTTTTACTGAGGAAGAAACAAGGACAATGGTGTCTAATGGCTTTGTGACTGTATCTTTAGGAAAAAGTGTATTACGTACAGAAACAGCTTCTTTATTTATACTTAGTGCAATTAGATATCATAATATGAGGTGAAGTAGTAAAAATGATAATGGATAATTTTTTTGAAAATACAGTAGCCAACGAATTATTTGTAGTGTACGGTTTAATTGCACTTGTTTTAGTTTTAATTATAATTATTTTATTTTTAGATAAAAGAGAAAGACAAAAAAAGAAAGATTTATTTAATAATAGATTTATAAATACTGTTAAAATGAAGCCTGTTGAATCTAAAAAACAAAATGATAAAAAGAATAAAGAATTTGATGTTATAGAGTCTAGAAAGCCAATTATTAAATCAGAAAAAAATTCTGACATAAATAAAACACAATCAGAATTAGTTGTTACTAATAATAAAGAAAATACGATTAATAAAACAGCTAAAGATACTTTAAAAGAGTTAGATGATATTTTGGCTAATACTGGAGTTATAGATGTTAGAGATGTTAATAGAGTTGATACTTTTATTAGGAATAATAACAATTTAGACCAAACTAAAATATCTAATAATAAAGATATTAAAGATGATTTACAAAAAACTAATCTTGATATTAAACTTGAATTAGACGATATTTTAGAAGATAGTAAAGTTAAAATAAATGATATTAAAAATGAGAACACTATAAATACTAATAAGATTCAAATTAATCCTAATGATAGTGGTGTACAGGTTGTTACAGTTAGTGAGTTAACTCAAGAATTAGCTATAAAAACAGAATTATTAAAAAATAATAATGGTGTTTTAAAAAGTGAAGCTTCTTTTAATAAATCGAAAGAAAGAATAGAGAGAAAATCTAAAATAGATAAAGAAAAGTTAGATGAAGTAAAAGAGGAAGAATTATCAAAAACTCAAGCACAAATATCCGTTGAAGCTTTGCATAAAGAATTAGAAAAAGCTCTTGAAATGGAAAGAAATAATATTGATCATTTGGAACAGCTAGAGGAAGATGAAGCAATTATTAGTTATGATCAATTAGTTAAAGTATCTGATAAGATATATGAAGAAAATGATACTAGTGAATATTTAGATGAAAATGATTATCCAATTACGATTGATGAACTTAGAAAAAAATTTCAGCAAGAAATGACAGAGGTAAAAAATGAAAATGATGAAATTACCAAAGTTCAGTTACAAGAGTTTGTTGATAAAAAAGAAATTGAAAAATTAGCAGATGCACATAGTAGAGATTCATTGTTTAGAACAACTCCAATAATATCACCAGTTTATGGAATACAAGAGGATAGTGCTGAACTATTAACTGATGATAGTGATGATTTAGATGATATTAGTAGTGAGACAGCTAGTGAACTTTTAAATAGATTAAAAGAATTTACTAGTAAGAATTAAAATGTAGTAGTTTTCTTGATTTGAATTTAGATAAATACTTAAGCTGATTTTAAGTATTTATCTTTTTTTAAAAAGTGATTTTTAATTTTGACTATTTGCTTTTTAAATATCAACTTGCTATAATATGAGGGAATTTATAGAGGTGAAATTTTATGAAAGTTGGAATATATACTTTAGGATGTAAAGTTAATAGTTATGAAAGTGAGTATGTTGCTAGTCTTTTTAAAGATGCTTCTTATGAAGTGGTAGATTTTTCTGAAGTATGTGATATTTATATTATCAATACATGTACAGTTACTAATCAAAGTGATTCTAAAAGTAGAAAAATTATTAATCAGGCTAGAAGACGCAACTGTAATGCATGTATTGTTGCAATGGGATGTTTTGTTGAATCACATAAAGATGAAGAAATTTTTGGAGTCGACATTTTGATAGGGAATAAAGATAAAAGTAAAATTGTTGATTTAGTTGAAGAATATTTAGAAAAACATGAAAAGATTAAGAAGCTTTATAGTGATTTAGGAACAGATTTTGAGGATATGTATATAACTAGGTATGATGGTAGAACAAGGGCTTTTGTGAAAATTCAGGATGGATGTAATAATTTTTGTAGTTATTGTATAATTCCTTATGTTAGGGGAAGATGCCGTAGTAAAAATTATAATAAAGTTTTAGAAGAAATTGAAACTCTTGTTAAAAATAACTATAAAGAAATTGTTTTAACAGGTATTCATACCGGTAGTTATGGTAGAGATATTGGTAAGAATTTTGAAGAATTATTAAAGGATATATTAAAAATAGAAGGTCTTTATCGACTTAGAATTTCTTCAATCGAGATAACAGAGCTTACTGATGGAGTATTAGAATTATTAAAAAATAATAAAATTATAGCAGAACATTTGCATATTCCTCTTCAGGCTGGAAGTGATAAAATTTTGAAACTTATGAATAGAAAGTACAATTTGGAATACTATGAAACTAAACTTGAAAAAATTCGTAAAATAAATCCAAATATTTCTATTTCAACTGATATAATTGTTGGTTTTCCTGGTGAAGATGATGAAGATTTTAATAATACTTTAGAATTTTCTAAAAAAATTGGCTTTTCTAAAATTCATGTTTTTCCATATTCTGAAAGAAGAGGTACTATGGCGGTAAAACTTTCAAATAAAGTAGATTCATCTATTAAAAAAGAAAGAGCTAAAAAACTTATTTTGTTATCTAAGCAATTAGAATTTGATTACATGAAAAAGCAAGTTGGTAAAAATGTCGATTGTTTAATTGAGGTTTCAAAGAATGGAAAAAGCTATGGTCATACTTCTAACTATCTTCATGTTTTAGTTTTGGGCAAATATAAAAGTGAAGATATTGTGACAGTTAAATTAAAAGAAATTGATTATCCTTATATAATAGGTGAAGTTGTTTTATAAAAATATTGTATTTTGAAGGGCGTGATTTTCATGGAAAAGTATATAAAAGGACAGTTTAGAAAAAAAATTTTTGGAAATGATAATGGATATGTGGTAGGACTTTTTAAAGTAAAAGAAACTGATGATGATGAACTTTCTTTTTATGTTAATAGAACAGTAACTTTTACTGGATATTTTCATGAATTAAATGAGGAAGATACATATATATTTTATGGGTCTTTGATAAATCACGAAAAATATGGTGACCAATTTAGTGTTTCTAGTTATGAAAGAGTTATGCCAGAAGAAAAAGATAGTATTGTTGAATTTTTATCTAGTGGTTTATTTAAAGGAATAGGTGATAAAAAAGCTCAAAAAATTGTTGATGTTTTAGGAAAAGATACGTTGAAAATAATTTTAGAAAATCCAGATAATTTATTACTTATTCCTACTGTTACAAAGAGAAATATTGATGTTTTACATGAAAAACTAGTAGAATATGAGGAAAGTTATACAACAATTCTTGCTTTGGGAGAACTTGGTTTTTCTACTAAAGATAGTATGATTGTCTATAATAAATATTTGAGTAAAACAGTAAAAATTATTGATGAAGATATTTATCAATTGACCTATGATATCGATGATATGTCTTTTAAGAAGATTGATTCTATTGCTTTAAAACATGGCATTAAAGTTGATGATATTAGAAGAGTTAAAGCAAGTATTGTTTACGTTTTAAAAGAAGTAACAAATATGTATGGACATAGTTATCTTTTAAATGGAGAAATATATGATTATATGATTAGATGCTTAAGTGTTTCAATATCTAGTGATGATTTTGATAATGCACTTTTGATGCTTAGTAAAGATTTAAGAATAGTAATTAAAGATGACAAATATTATTTGAAAGAGATGTATGATGCTGAAGTTAATATTAGTAATAGAATTAGTTACCTTACTAAATGTGATGATAATACCTCTAAAAAATTAGATGAATATATAAAAAGTGTTGAAGAAGTATATCATATTTCTTATAATGAAGATCAAATTAATGCTATAAAGAGTAGTTATTTAAAAAAATTTTTAATAATTACTGGTGGTCCTGGTACTGGAAAAACTACAATTATAAAAGCTATTACAGAGATGTATCGTCAAAGTAATAAACTATCTTATGATGAGTTAAGAGAAGATATTGCTCTTCTTGCTCCTACTGGTAGAGCTAGTAAAAGGATAGCTGAATCTACTTTACTTCCAGCTGTAACTATTCATAGATTTTTAAAATGGAACAAAGAAAATAATACTTTTCAGATAAATGAGTATAATAAAAGTAAAGTTAAATTTGTTGTTATTGATGAAGCAAGTATGATAGATGCTAGCTTATTTGATAGTTTATTAAAGGGATTAAGCTATAATACTAAGATTGTTTTGGTAGGAGATTATCATCAGTTACCAAGTGTTGGGCCAGGACAAGTGCTTAAGGATTTAATAGAAAGTGATTGTCTTAATATAGTTAGATTAAATAAATTGTATCGACAAAGCCAAGATTCAAATATTTTAACACTTGCTTATGATATGAATAATGATTTTGTAGATATGGAAGTGTTTAATAAAGATGATGATTTAACTTTTATACCATGTAGTCCAACTAAAGTAAAAGATACAGTAGTTGAATTTTGTAAAAAAATTGATAAAAAAGATTATTCTAAACTTCAAGTTCTTGCACCATTATATAAAACAATTAATGGAATAGATGAACTTAATATTTCACTTCAGTCTATTTTTAATCCTAAAGATAACAAAAAAAATGAGATTCTTATTAATGGTATTACTTTTAGGGAAAATGATAAGGTTATTCAGCTTACTAATATGCCAGATGAAAATGTTTTTAATGGTGATATTGGATATATAGAAAGAATTATAAATAATAATGGTAAAAAGGAAATCCATATAGATTACGATGGAAATATAGTAAAGTATACAGCTAGTAATTTTAATAAATTTAAACATGGTTTTGCAATTAGCATTCATAAAAGTCAAGGAAGTGAGTTTGATATTGTAGTAATGCCAATGACTTCAACTTATGGCAAAATGCTTTATCGAAAGCTTGTTTATACTGGAGTAACAAGATGTAAAAGGAAATTATGTATTGTTGGAAGTATTGATTCTTTGGAAATTGCTGTTCATAATAATGATTCTGATATTAGAAGAACGACATTAAAAGAGATGATTATTAATAAATTTAACTAGTATAATTATTTATTAATGGTATCATACTAATAATGGTAGAAATACCAATCATGTTTTCTTATTATGAGGTGATAGAATGAAAAAATGTTATATGACTACTGCAGCATTAATGGCAGCAGCAGGTACAGGATTTTTTACATGGATGATGATAAAAAAATATAATCCAGAGTTATATTATGATTTAAAGTATTCTATGAAAAAAATGAGTAGAGACGTAGAAAATAGTATGGAAGATATGATGTAAAAAAACGATGGTCTTAATAGATCATCGTTTTTAGTATTCTTTCAGTGTTTGCAAAATTTAATTTAGCAACTTCTTTTAATTTATCTTCACCATAAGTTGAGACAATTTCCTCACCAGCTTTATCTACCAAATTAGAGGCTCCCTTTGGTAATGGTATGTGTAATTTATCACAAATTTTATCAAATTCTTTTAAAAAGATGTATCGACTTATAACGCTTCCACAGGCAACCGCTAGATTTTTGTCTTCAGCTTTGGTCATAAAAGTGATGTTTCTTTGAATATTCGTGCATTCTTTAATATACTCATAGTATCTGTGTTCTTTAGCAAATTCGTCGATAATAATGTAATCGTAAGAAGGTTTTTCTTCAGTTATTAATTGATATAAAGCTTTGTTATGCATAATTGATTTAATTTTATTCATGTTATATTCTTTGCTATATTTTTCATTATATTCTATATTACTTAATATAATACTTCGGTATTTTATTTCCTTAGCTATAAGTGGTGCTACCTTTTGAATAGTAGTATCAGTCATCTTTTTAGAATCTTTAATACCAAGACCTTCTAAAAAACTAATTTTATCTTTGGGAACGTATGCAGCAGTAACAACAATTGGTCCAAAATAATCTCCTGTTCCAACTTCATCACTACCAACACTTGAACAATTATAATATTTTAAGTCGACATTTTTTTCTTTTTTCTTACTTTTGGCCTCTTCAATTTCTCCACCCATGTTTTGCCACATACTAGCATCTACATCGGCACTAGTACCTTGAAACATTACTTTGCCAGATGTATACATTGTAATAACTGTATCTTCCTCTTGAGCTTGAAAAATAACATATGGTATTTCTTTATCACGTTTTTTGTCTTTGTAATATTCAATCATTTTTTCTTTGATTTCATCATTAACACGAATAACTATATTCATAAAATCAGTCCTTTTTTTAGTATACTTATATTATAACATGAAAAAGTTATAAAATTTACAGCTTTATTATAAATATATTTAATAAAATAGGCAAGAAATTTAAAAATATTTTCTTTTTCTTGATTGTAGAGTTACAATTGATGTGGCACCTTGAGAGTATACAAAAAGCGATAGATA
>CANORV010000041.1 GCA_947569245.1 uncultured Mycoplasmatota bacterium
CTCGTGTAGAAAATGAAGAAGAATTGTTTGATACAATTCCACCAGATAACATAACGAGTAATGAATATATTATTGCTAGTCAAGGACAACAATGTTGCTCGTGAAATCCTTGACTAGCAAAAGTAAGAGTAATAATGGATTAAGTTTAAAACAAAAAAGTTTACTTTTCTTGTTTTGAACTTATCTATCAATAGAAAAATTTTTGTTAACTTTTTTAAAAAGTTAGACTTGTTTATGTAGTTTTATTCCATTACGAAGTTTTGGAATATTACGAAAGAAAGCAAGAACGGATTCTAAGGTGTTAAACCTTAGCCCCCATATCTTGTTGGTTACGACAAGATATATAGGGGGTTATGAATTTTGACAATGGACTTAAAGTCCTTACAAAATAAGAAAGGAAATGATGAAAATATGATATTAAAAAAGAAAAAAGAATTTAGGAATTTACAATATGGAAAGTGTTATCTAATTAATAAAAAGAAAGATTATTATTTAGCTTATGTAAGTGATTGTTTTATGCATTATGTTGTTTGTAATTATATAGATAGTATGGGAACAATGATGAATCAAGAATTTTTTGAAGATTTAAAAAGTGCTAAAAGATATTTTAAAGAAAAATGTAGAGGTAAAAAATGATAGAGAGTGAGATTGGATTATCTTACTCTTTTCATTTGGGTAACGATAAAAATAAAACTAAAAAAGCCAGACAATCAGCAAAAAATAATGCAAGTAATACCACTTCTTTTAGTAATAATGCGATTCAAAATATTAAACAATTAGGCAAAGTTAATCATCATAACTTACGAAAATATGATAATAATCAGGAACTTATTAAAACAATAAAAGGTACTAATAATATTGTTAATGATGTGAAAGATTTATATAAATTGGAATTTGAAAGTGCAAGAATAGAATACAATAATAAACAAACAAGAGATGATAGAAAAATTAAAGATTATTTTTATAAAATAAGTGATGATACCAAACACGATCTTGCTTGTGAGATTATTATTGAACTTGGAGATATGCATTTTTGGGAAAATAAATCACAAGAAGAAAAATATAAAATGGTTCAGGTGTTTACTGAACAAGTAAAAGATTTGGAAAATATTGTTCCAGAATTTAAAGTAGCTAATGCAACTATCCATTTTGATGAATCTAGTCCACACTTGCATATTGTGGGAATAGCCATTAAAGATAACTGTAAAACTGGTATGACTAAACAAGTTGGTAAAACGACAGTTTTTACAAAAGAATCATTAAAAGTAATTCAAGATAAAATGCAAGAATGTTGTATCAAATCATACAATAATATCTATGGTCTTAATGAAAAATTGAAAGAAAAACAAAAAGGAAGAAATAAGGATATATCTTCAAATGATATGGAATTTTTTAATGAAACCAAAAATAAATTAAGAGAAAATATTGATGAACTAAAAAATGAAGTAAAGAATTTAGAAGATACTAAAAATGATATATCAAGTGAAGTTGATAATCTATCTAGTGAAAAAAATTTATCACCCAAGAAATAAACAAAAAGAAATCATTAAATAGAAAAGTTATTTTGAAAGATAAAGCAACATTACTCAAAGAAAATGAAGAATTGCGAGAACAATTAAGTTATGAAAGAAATCAACACTATCTATATGAAACTTGGTATAACGATTTAAAAGATAAAACTGATTATTTGATAAACAATATTAAAAAAGTGATTGATAGAGTTCCAACCTTCATTAAAATCATTGTTGATAAATTATTCGGTAGTCAAAGTATGAATTTAAAATTTTTTATTCAACAATATGATGAAGAATATAAAATGAAACAAGAAAAAGAAAGAATAAAAAAACTTAATATATTTAGAAAAAAGGAAAAAGATATTGCTCCTATTGAAAAAAATATTGATTATCAGCATAAGGAAAATAAAAAAGACAAAGATGATTCTGATATAAGTAGATAAGCTATTCACTAATCCCTAAGATATAAATGTCTTTTTTCATATGGAACATATTTTTTTATTAATTTGATTTCATTTTCACATTCTCTGTTTATTCCAGAGTTAACAAATTCATTAGGAGAAATCCATCTAAATTGTTGACTTCCCTCATCAAATATTAATCTTGGTAATTGTACAATATTATATCCCATAATTAAAGGATTAAAAAATTCTTCATAAATATTGGGTTTTGATGTAGTAATAGTTTTAGATAGTTGTGTCTCAATTTTATCAAAACCAATAAATTGAACTAACATATCAAAAGAAGCTTTATGGAACATTGTGTCCCAATGATTTCTTTCATCAAATTCTCCTTCATTATCAAATGGATTATCATTATCTATTTCTCTTGGAATAAATTCACTATATACCCCAAATTCTATTAGTAATTTTTTAACTGCATTTTGCCAATTATTTGCTTTTTTTGAAAAAGAATCAAAAAAATTATAAATATCAAGTTTTGTTTCTAATAAAGAATTAATTAATTCCATAGTTTCTTGATTATATACACCTGTTGTTTCTCTAGAACAAGTATGATTGGCAAATATATTAGCATTATAGTTTAACCAATGTCTTAAATCGTGTGCATTTAACTCATCTGTGTTAGTATAAGATCTTAACTCTTGTCTTTTAGAAGAAATCATTAAATTAAAATATTCCTGAGGAGTTAAATTCAAACGACAATATTCAAAATTTTTCCCAAATTCCATATAATTTTTTTTAAAATATTCATAGCCATAATCTTGATACATTTCTTCATGTGTTGGTTCATAAAACTTGTCCTCTAAATTGTATTTTCTATTAATCTCATTTCTAATATTTAAGTCATTTTTATAAACACTTAATGCTATAGAATTACTAAAAAATATTTGTTTATTATAAATTTGAAAGTGAATTGGATAATCATCATTTAAATAACCAAAAACATCTTCATATCTACCATATACATTACTATTCATAATTTTAAGTATTCTTTCAATATCATTAGATAATTTACACTCATAATGTGCTATACCATTATTATAAAATATATTATTTTCTAGATTTATATATTGAGGATATATAGTTAAATACAAAGGTTCCAAACCTAGTTTTATGAATTTTTCATTATTTAAATTTACCATATTAAATCGATAAGGTTTATTTATTTTATCTAAAACTGCTTGTGTAATTGACATAAAATATCACTCCTATGAAAATTTATAATGTATATTGTATCATAAATTAAAGCAAATTTATTATATTTATAAAAAAATAAAAAATTTTATTGTGAAAATATTAATTAGTGGTAAAATAGAATTGTAATTGATATTTATCAATCTACTTTTGTGCAAGAGTTCAAAATAAGCTCTTTTATCGCACCATATAGATAGGAAACTCGAACTTTTCGAGTAAGTAATAAATTGCTAACTAGAAATAGTGGTTGCAGAAATGCAACTTTTTTTCTTGTCCTTTTGTTTGCAACAACTTTAGTGTATTCTTCATTTTTGATAATAGTTACTTATTAAATTTTTGAAATGCTATTTCATTATTTTATTAGACTAAGTAATATAGCATTTCAAAAATATGCTAGTATTACGTAGTAAAAAATGATTTATCTGATATACCAAGGCATCGTGATAATTCTAAATTATTAGGGATATTTTTCTTTTTTATATGGATAATAAAATTCTCACTATACACTAAAGCTGATATAGATATTGTTTTATCAAATTTATATTTCTTATAGTGGGTGTCATTCTAGCAATATCTACTGTATTCAATAACTATCTGGAATCCTATCTTATAAAATAAAAATCTAAGTGTTATTGAATATGTGCAAACAAAAGGACAAGAAAAAAGGCAGAAGTCGAGATTATCATATAACTGAAATGAATGATTATATGTAAATGAAAAAGCAACTAGAAAAGAATCAAGAAAGTTTAGAAAAAGCAAATAAAAAAGCATTAGAGTTAGATAATCACACTAAAGAAATAAAAGGATTAACTAATAATTTAAATCAATAAAAGTATTAAAAATATACTCGAGATGGTAAATTGGTTTAAATTTGATAATGTTTCTAGTAAAAAACCTAAACTTAAAATATTTAGAAGTTTATATTTTTAAAAATATGTATTATAATTAAATACAGGTGATATAACTTATGAACTTGGTTTGGGATTTAAAAGAGTTATTTAAAAGCAACACTGAATTTTATAATGAAATAGAAAGTATAAAAAAGATGTTATCTGATATTAAAAAATATGAGAATATAGAATTAGATGAGATTTTATTTTTAGATATGTTAAAAGCAAAATGGAATATAAAAGAATTGACTAATAATATTTTAGTATATGGTTCATTGATGTACTATAAGAATATAAAATCTGAAGAATGTATAAAGCTTAAATCTATTGCTGAAAACTTTAATAATCAAGTAAACTTAGAACTTAGTTTTATAGAAAGAAAAATCTTAAGTCTAAAAAAAGAAAAAGTTAATAATTTTATTGATAAAAATAATAAATTAGAAATATATAGATTATATTTAGATAATTTATTTAGAATGGAAGAACATATACAAGATAGTGATATCAAGAAAGAAATAACAAAAAATACTGATAATATAAATTTACAGTTGGATTTATATAACAATATACTGAGAGATATAAAGTATGAAAAAATAGAAATAGCAGGCAAATTGATAGAAATAACCCCATCCAATTTTCCTAAATATCTTTCTTCAAGAGATAGGAATACAAGAAAACAAGCCTATTTAGTTATAAATCAAGCATTTAAAAATTTAGAAGAAAATTTTGCCAATATATTAGATTTAATATGTGATTATAGAATTAAAAATGCCAAACTTGAAAAATATAACTCTGTTCTACAAAAAGTTCTATTTGAGGAAAATATAGATTCAAAAATTATTGAATCACTTATAAAAGTGGTAAATGATAACTTAAGTTTAATCCAAAAATATTTAAAAATAAAATCAAGCTTATTAAAAATTGATAATCCTCATTTATATGATTTCACAGTACCATTAGATAATAATTTGGGGATTAAATATTCTCTTGAAGAAGCAATTGAAATTATCAAAGGTGCTTTAAAACCATTAGGTGATGAATACTTACAAGTTGTTGAGTATTTACTTAAAGGGCATATAGATGCAATGCCAGATAATAATAAACATCAATCTATTACTTTTTCTTGGCATACGTATTCATTTATGAATTTTAAAGGGGTTTATATAGATTTAAAAAATATGATTCATGAGCTTGGGCACATAGTTAATTACTACTTATCAAAAAACAAAGTTCCATACATGTATGAAGATAGTACAATTTTTGTTGGAGAAACTACGTCTATAGTAAATGAAATATTATTAAATAGATATTTATATGAAAATGCTAAATCAGAGGAAGAAAGAATATTTTATTTAAGTAAAGAAATAGAAAATTATTTTACATCAGTATTTAAGCAAACAATGTATACTGAATTTGAAAATGATTTATATAATACGAGGTTATCAAGTAATTTAACATCAGAAATATTATCAGAAAAATACAAAAAGCTCATAAAAAAATATTACGGAAATAATATTATTTATGAGGAAGTATCTAGTATTGAGTGGACAAGATTAGGACATTTATATAGGTGGAGTTATTATCCATATAAATATGCTACAGGACTTATCATTGCAAGTGTTGTTGTAAATTCTTTGATTAATGAAAAGTCACTATCTAATAAGCAATATTTAGAATTCTTATCTTCTGGAAGTAGTCTATATTCATTAGACTTACTAAAAAAACTTAATATCAATCTTACAAATTCTAATATAATTAATAGTGGTCTTAAAATAATGGAAAATGATATTGAAGAGCTTGAGAAGATTTTAATAAAAATAAAATAATATAAAAAAAGTAATTAGGAGTACAAACAAATAGAAAATCATCTATTAAAAACAATTAAGCAAAAAGTTACAGAACTTTGTGACCTTCATAGCTGTAAAAATGCTGAAAAAATGGCAATTGCCTTATAAATAACATCATGAGTAAAAAAAATAAAGAACCATTTGTAAATTTGTATTAGATTATTAGTAGTGATTGATTTCTATATAAATTTTTACTGATAAAATATAGATAAATTCCTTAAAATAATAGTCTAACATTAAACATGAGTTTTTTTACTTAGACATGAAAAGAAAAAAACAGTCTTTCATTACATACTATATTATGCTATAATTGAATATAATAAGTTAGCAAAGGAAGTTGAATAATGAAAAGTAAATTTAAACCAATTAAATTATTAATATTAAATTTAATTGTTGTAGGGATAGTTCTAATATTACCAGTAATGGTAAATGCACAAGCAACTGATGTTACAATTGAGGGAATAAGAAACATGAAAATAGGGGAAAGCCAAGCCCTTAAAGCTATAGTAAAAAAAGATGATGATGATACAAATGATTATAAAATAATTTATCAATCAGAAAATGAACAAATTGCAACCGTTGATGAAACTGGAAAAATTACAGCAGTAAGTAGCGGAACTACCTCAATTATTGTAAAAATAGAAAATACAACAATTCAAAAAAAATTTGAAATAAATGTTACAGAAGAACAAATTATTGCTCCAGTAGTATCAAATGATGCAACACTAAAAAGTCTATCAATTAAAGGATATGATCTTAATAAAACATTCAATCCAAATGAAACGGATTATGAAGTAACGATACCTTCAAACATAAAATCATTAACAATAAACAAAGAAGCAAATCATTTAAAAGCAAGTATACAAGTAAGTGGTAATAGTAGTCTAAAAAACGGAGATATTATTAAAATAATTGTAACGGCAGAAGATAAAAAAACAACTAAAACATATCATATAAAAGTTCTAAATGATGAAATAAACCTAAACTTAAAATCATTAAAAGTATTAGGACAGTCTTTAAATGAAACATTTAAAGCAACACAAACTAAATATACATTGACAGTAGCATATGAAATAGAAGTATTAAATGTAGAAGCTAAAGCTGAAAGTGATGATGTTAAAGTTGAAATAACTGGTAATGATAAACTAGATGTCGGAGTTAACACAATTACAATTACAGTTAAAAGTAAAACTTCATCAGATAAAAAAATATATACAATAACTGTTACAAGGGAAAAAGAAACAGAGCAAACTAAACCAACGTCAACACCTTCAACTTCAACAGAAACTCCAACAAATAAACCAACAACAAATAAACCTGCTTCAAAATCAAACTCTAACTTTGCAAAATATATGCTAGTTACAATTGGCTGCTTAGTACTTTTTGCAATAGGTGGAGTAGGAATTTACTTTTATATAAAAACAGCAGAACCAAAAAAAGATAAAAAAGGTAAAAAAGGTAAAAATAATCAAGCAAGAAATATAAAAAAGAATGAAGTTATTATTGAAAGACAAAGTAAAGAAGATGATTTGGAAGATACTAAAGAATTTAAAAAGGAAGAGTTAATAAAACCAACAACAAGTACCACTAGTGAATATGATGATGTTTTAAAAGACATAGAAGATCTATTTGAAGATTAAATTGATTAAGATATGAAAATAACATATCTTTTTCGTTTTTAAAATTTTAAGTAATTTAATCTGTTTGCAAAAACAATAAATAGTTGTTAAAATAAAAATACATGATATAATAATAAAACAAGAGGTGTTATAAATACCAAACGGAGTGTGAAAATATGATATTTAATAAACCAAAAGAAGACGATGAAATAGAAAAAAAAATCGTAAATAGTATAAGAAATCTTGGACTTGACATGATAGATAATGCTAATAGCGGACATCCTGGAATAGTACTCGGAGCATCTCCTATACTATACACATTGTATGCTAAACATTTAAGAGTTAACCCAGATGATCCAGAATGGTATAATCGTGATCGTTTTATAATGTCAGCAGGTCATGGATCAGCATTACTATATGCAACTCTTTTTATAGCAGGTTATGACTTAACAATAGATGATTTAAAAAAATTTAGAAGTATAAATTCTAAAACACCAGGTCATCCTGAATACAAGACTACTCCAGGAATTGATGCATCAACAGGGCCATTAGGTCAAGGCTTTGCAACTGCAGTAGGAATGGCTATAGCAGAAGAATATGCAAGAAGTATTTTTACAACTAAAAAAGGTAATCTCGTTAATTATCACACTTATGTTTTGTGTGGTGATGGTGATTTAATGGAAGGTGTAAGTTATGAAGCAGCATCCCTTGCAGGAACTTTAAAACTTTCCAAACTGATTGTTTTATATGACTCAAACAATACCACTTTAGATGGTCAAACATCTAAAATATTTACAGAAGATGTAGCTGCCCGTTTTCTTAGCATGGGATGGAACGTTATTACCGTTGAAGATGGAGATAATTTAAATAGTATTGATAACGCTATCTCAAGAGCAAAATCATTTACAGATAGACCGACATTAATAGAAATTAAAACAGTAATTGGAAAGTATTCCAAAGATGAAGGAACAAATAAAGTACATGGAGGTCCACTTGAAAAAACAGACTTAAATAATGTGAAAGCAAAATTAAACGTTCGTGACATACCATTTACTGTTTCAAATAATGTAGTAGAATCATTTCAAAATATGATTAAAAACCGTATTAAAAAAGAGTATAAAAAATGGCAAGGAGAATATAGTAAGTTAGATTCTGAAACAAAAGATGAATTTACCAAGTTAGTAGAACTTGATTTATCTCAAAAAGTAAATAGCATTGACTATAAATTTCCTGAAAATAATATTGAATCATTGAGAACAACATCAGGAAAAGTGTTAAATTCTATAGCAAGTAATAATAAATTATTAATGGGTGGTTCTGCCGATGTTTCATCAAGCACAAAAACGTATTTAATAGACCAAAAAGATTTTTCAAGCAATAATAGACAAGGTAAAAACATCTATTTTGGAGTTAGAGAACATGCTATGGGAAGTATTGCTAATGGACTAGCTCTCTCTGGTATTAGACCATTTGTATCAACATTTTTGCCATTTGCTGATTATTTAAAACCAGCAATTAGAATGGCAGCACTAATGCATCTTCCAGTCATTTATATATTTACTCACGATTCTATAACTGTCGGAGAAGATGGTCCAACTCATCAAGCAGTAGAACAATTAACCATGTTAAGAAGTATACCTAACTTAGAAGTTTATCGACCATGTGATGCTAATGAGGTAATTGGTGCATATAAAGTTATAATGGCAAGAGATGAAGGACCATCAGTTATTATATTAGGTAGAAATGATGTTAAAATACAAGAAAATACAAGTGTTAAAGATGTATCACTAGGTGCATATATTATAAAAAAAGAAGAAAAAGATTTAGAGTGCGTCATTATGTCTTGTGGAGAAGATCTTCAAACTGCCTTAGACGTTTCTGAAAAATTAACAGCCAAAGGTCTAGGAATTAGAGTTGTATCAGTTCCATCAATCGAAAGATTCAAAGCTCAAAAAGAAAAATATATCGAAAGTTTACTACCTAAAAAAGCAAAAATTATAGCAATTGAAAGTAGTAACTCATATTCATGGACACAATTTACAGAAAACGACAAATATGTTATTTCTGTAGAAGAATTTGGCCTATCAGGAAAAAAAGAAGATTTAATCAAGCATTTTAATCTAGATACAAATAGTATTACAGAAAAAATAGAAAAACTTCTAAAATAACCTATAATTCGACAAAATAAAACATAATATTTTCCTATAATTATCTAAAGAGGTGATTTGTTTGAGAAACTATTATGTTTTTAATTTTAAAGAAGAATATTTTAATTTATATAAAGATTATCCATCAAGCCTTTTTCATATACTAAATAGTTTATATACATTAAATCCCAAAAATAACATTTATGGTTTTACTATGTTTAACCAGCTAGTTAATAAAATTGAAAAAGAAGAATTAGATAGAAAAATATATATAAAATATCACAACGAAGTAGCTTATTCAAAACAAAAAAACGAACACATTATAAATAACTTTTATCAAGATGAAATAAGTGTTTTAACAATTAAAAACAGTCACATATTAATAACTACTAATAAAAATAGCTCATCGTTTTTTAAAATATTAACCAATTATTCTAAAACATACTTTGTTTGTGATTTTGTTAACCATGACTATTTTTGGATAAATGACATAAAAATACTTGTATAACTCATAATGTTATAGTAGAATAAAGCTAAGGAGATGATAATTTATGGAAATGTTTTTAGATATATTAAAAGTTTTAGGAATTCTTTTAGTTGGGGCTATAATTGGTTTCTTTTTAGCAAGATATTGGATGATGAGGTATATGAAAAAAAATCCACCAATTAATGAGGAAATGATAAAGGCTCTTATGACTCAAATGGGAAGAAAGCCATCACAAAAACAAGTTAATCAAATGATGAAATCAATGAACAAATATATGTAAAATATAAAAATGTGCTAAGGCATATTTTTTCATTTTACAATAAAAAATTGCAATTAATCTTAATCTATCAAGAATAAAACTCACTTTCTATTTTAATAAGCTTTAATATTTATGACTAAAAGTAATTTCCAATTACCTAATTTAACACCATATCGTTATTTATTTGTTACAGTTCAGTCAAAGAACCTAAAAAGAAGTAAGTCAGAAAGATTCACCTAGATAATAATCGGATTATGATTTAGAGCCAAGATTAATGCATTTAAAACATTAACTTGGTTTTTCTTATAGGTACTAATACAACTTCTAATAGACGCATAACATTCTGCTCCAGATAAACTTCTAAATTTTCCAATCTTTTGTTTAATCTTAGCAGGTCTTTGAGCAGATTCGGCTGCATTATTTGTTGCGGGAACTTTGAAGTCATTCAAGAAATATAAAATTTCGTGCTTTTCTCCCTTATTATTCTTGTTTGTTCCCGTACCATCATATTTCATCCTAGTCCATAAACATAACTCATCGTCAAATAAATAGTTATCGGCATCGTTTCTCAATTCCTTTTCCCATTCATCGATTATGGTTTCATATTCCATCAATAAGTTATGATACTCCTCATTAGAAAATGAATACACGCCTTGTTCGATAAGCAGATTTCTATGTTCATTAGCCTTACTCAAAAAATCTTTCATCTTTTTTGGAGCATTGTGTTTTATTTCCTCATAGTAGGGAACTAGATATCTAAGTATATGGGAAATACATTGGGATTTTTTTATACCAAAATTGTTATAGAGATTCGTTCCATCTTTTACTATTATTCCTTGATATAATGGCAAGAAACTGATTTCTTTTATGGCTTCTTGTGATTTATGTTTATGAACCCACATTCTTGTATGTTTATCATTACAAGCACATAATATGTTGTATCCATTTCTGTCTATCTTAATTTGAGATTCGTCATGATTAATATAATAGGAATTTAAAAGACTAGTTTCAATTTTATTTATTTCACTTTCTAGACAGTCTGCCATCTCTTTGTTCCAAAGTGCAAGTGTACCTTTTAATATATTGACTCCTCCATTTGTTATATCACTTATAAATCTAGTTACTCCATCTGTCGAATTGTATAAATGGTTCATCAAATCGACACTTATTGCCTTTATTATATTACCATATTTAACTTTTTGGTTATGACATTTTGGTATCTTATACTTCCCATTTTCATCTGGATAGTATCTATATCTTTTAATCATCTTAGTTATTTTGATGTAGATTACGACCTTTTCAATATATCGTTTGTTTTTATTTCTTTCATTCTTGTTAACCTCAATAATTTCCTCCTCAACATCTCCAGATTCGATAAACTTGGTTAGCTTGTTTGTTAAAGAATGAGGATCGTGTCCTTTTTGACCACCTTGCTTTTTATCAGACTTTTCTCGTCTATTTACTATTACTTTTTTATATCCATTTGTGCTTGATGGCTTACTAGAATTTGAACTGTCTCTGTCGTTTTTTGATTTTAATCTTAGTATTTCTTGATCTTTCTTTTCTATAAGTTCTTTTAATGAATCTATCGTTTCAGCCATTTGTTTTATAGTTTTGTTTAATATATTTGTTTCCTTTTTATAATCATCCTTTAATTGCTTTATTTCTTGTTTATGTTCTTTTCTAATATTACTGAGTTCATCCATAAGCATATCCAATTTTGTACATACTTTTTCATAATCTTCGTATAACTTGTTACTATAATTTGATTTTGCTCCCATGGATTTCACTTCCTATTATTTACATCTTCTCACATATTAAAAAGAAAATTCAAGGCTTTTCCTTGAATTTGTGTATAACTTTCCTATTTTCACAGCTTTTAAACAATTCCTTTGACTGAACTGTAACTTTATTTCTAATTGATTTTGTAAAAACAACTTAGTAGCTGTTTGCAAACACTAAAAATTATGATATACTTTATATTATATTAGAATAGTGGAGGGCTAAAAATGATTGATGCCAAGAGTATAAATAAAAATATATTTAGAGAATATGATATAAGAGGAGTTTATCCGATTGATTTAAATAAAGATGTAGCCTATATTATAGGAAGAGCATATGGAAGCTACATTAGAAAATTTAATCAAAATGACTGTGTTATAGGTCACGATAACAGGCATTCTTCACCTGAATTGACGGAAAGTTTAATTGATGGTATTACATCAACAGGAATTAATGTTTTAAACATTGGTCTTGTTACAACGCCAATGTATTATTATGCATGTATAAAAAATAACACACCAGCAGGAATTATGGTTACTGCAAGTCATAACCCGAAAGATGATAATGGTTTTAAAATGAGTTTTAATGAAAAAGGTAATGCAAGAGGAGAAATGATACAGGATTTTAGAAACTTCATGTTGGAAGAAAATTTTGTTGATGGAGATGGAATCATATCTTTTATGGACATTACAGAAGATTATTATCAATTACTATTAGAAAGTGTTGATATGGGTAAAAAAAGCTTAAAGGTAATCATTGATTGTGGAAATGGAACAACATCACTTTTTGCTCCAGAAATATTTACTTATGCTGGATTCACTCCAATCGTTCTTTATGGAGAAAGTAATCCTGATTTTCCTAATCATCATCCAGATCCATGTGTTGAAGAAAATTTGAAAGTTCTAAAATTTGCTGTTAAAAATTTCAAAGCTGATTTAGGAATTGCCTTTGATGGTGATGGTGACAGAATAGGAGTAGTTGATGAAAATGGTAACACTATTCCAGCAGATAAATACATGATAATTATCATTCGTGACTTAATTAATAAATATGAAAACAAAAAATACCTATACGATGTTAAATGTAGCAAATCATTATCCGATGAAATTAAAAAATTAGGTGGTATTGGTGAATGCTATAGAACAGGTAACTCTTATACTAAGGCAAGATGTCATGATGGAGATTTTATCTTTGGTGGAGAGTATTCTGGACATATTTTCTTTAGAGATAAATTTAAAGGATTTGATTCTGGAATATATGCAGGGCTTAGATTAATTGAAATTCTTAGTAAAACTGATAAAAAATTAAGTGAACTATTAGATGGAATCACTAATTATTATCAGACACCTGAATTAAAATTTTTATCAACAGATGATAAAAAATTTGAAGTAGTAGATAAAATAAAAGATTATGTATCAAAAAAAGGTTATAAATATCTTGATATAGATGGAGTTCGTTGTGAGTTTGAAGATGGTTGGGCATTAGTTAGGTGTAGTAATACTGGGCCTAATATTACAGCTAGATTTGAAGCAACAACCGAAAAAAGATTAGAAGAAATAAAAGAAGAGTTTACTAAACTTATTAATGAATATAATAAGTAAATGATAATATAAATAATAAAAGTGCTACTAAACATTTTATTTACTTTTTCAATTAACACTTTTAAAAAAGTTTGTGAAATGGAAAAGTAAATTCCAGTTTCAATATAAATAAATAGAATTAAGTCTT
>CANORV010000042.1 GCA_947569245.1 uncultured Mycoplasmatota bacterium
TTATCACCATATCATCATCATATTTTATAAACCAATTATATCAAAAAAACAACTTAAAGTATATTAAAAATTTTTTGTTATAAAAGTAAAGGACACTAAATTTAGCTAGTGTCCTTTACTTTTATTTATCTATTTTTAATTTGTAAGGTTGTTCTATTGTACCATCACCAAAATCTGTATAAGAAACTTTTACATTAGCACGTATATTAATAACAGGTCTAACATCATACTGATATGTTGAGGTATTAGTTGTTAATTTTCCAGTAGTATCAACGTAATAAGTAAATGTTCCACTTTTAGTAGTTAACAACCACCAATTACTATTATTGTTTAAATAATTAATTTCTGACTTTGCAAGTTCACTTGATTTTTTATTAATTAAATCATACTCATATGCATTTAAAAGTCCAACTGATCTTTCTAACTTAGCTTTTTCAACTAATTCTTTAGTTGGATTTGCTGCTGCAACAACACCAATATTCCATGTGGCATTTTTAACAATAAATGAATCAAATTCTTTAATAGTATCATAGAAAATACTATTAAGATAGTTATCTATTGTTCCTTTTTTATATGATGTTTTATCTGTTGGATTAAAGCTCAAGCTCTCTACCTTATTATCTGCAACTAATTTTACAGTATTAGTCTCATTATTTTTAGAAACTACTCTCCAAAGTCTATCTGCAAATGACACATAATTTCTAGTACAGTTTCCAACTAGATATGTATCAGTCTGATCATCATACGTATGGCAAGATGCACCCATGTTTGTAAATGCACGATTAGCTAAAATGCTTTCTCCTTGGATTGACTCCACTACCACTTTTCCATGGAAATGTTCATTATTTAAATTAGTATTACTATCTTTGTCTAACCAAACTCTAACTTCATGAATATCACTATCACCAACCACTAAAGCTCCAGTATAAAATAAATAATCATTTTCCTCTTTCATTGATAATAAAACAGGTTCCTCATTATCAAATTGTACTTTAATATACTTTTTTTCTAACTGTCTATTGCTACACTCATCTGCTTTAATTATAGCATCATCATCTTTTATTTTTACAGTATACATAAGGGGAGCTTTCCCACTATTCTCAACACTAAAACGATATGGTGCTGACTTTTTTCCTTCTTCATCACTTATTGGTGTTTTACTAACAAGTTTTAATGTTTCACCATATCCATCTCCACCATCTACATAGCTCACATCAAGGTTTCCAACCATCATTGTATTATAATATTTGCCATCTCCCATAGAGGTTAATTTAGCATAACTATAAGATAATGTTGATACTACTACTACAAATACAGAAGCTATTATAGAAAGCTTTTTCCTATTTTTTATTAATTTATCTTTCACAATAATCAGTCCCTTACTATTTATTAAATTAAGTATACCATGTTATTTTAGAAAAAAAAAGACTTTTATCGTAATCTAAATAAAAACCCTATTTCTTAGATATAGAAATAAGGTTGTATTATTTTTTTACTAATCTTTTAAATTATGATAGACCTCTTGAACATCATCAAGATCTTCTAAAACGTCTATCATTGCATAAAATTTTTCTTTGGCTTCCTCATCATCTAGTTCTATTTCATTTTGAGCAACATATGTAATTTCACTTGTTAAAAAGTCATTTACTCCTAAATTTTCAAGAGACTCTTTAACTTTTAAAAAGTTTTCAGGTTCTGTATATATTTCATAATTATCTTCATTTGTGATAAAGTCGAGAGCCCCATTATCAAGTGATGTCATCATAGCTTCTTCTTCATCAATAGTATTAGGTATTACAATAACACCTCTTCTATTAAACAAGTATGAAACTGAACCATCTGTACCTAAGTTTCCACCGCGTTTAGTAAATGCTGCTCTAACAAGTGATGCTGTACGATTTCTATTATCAGTTAAGCAGTCAACCATAACGGCTATTCCATTTGGACCATAACCCTCATAACGAATAGCATCATATTCTTCAGTATTAGATGAACCAGTAGCTTTATCAATTGCCTTTTGAATATTATCTTTTGGCATATTTTGACTTCTGCATTTTTCTATAACCATACGAAGTGATGGATTATGATCTGGATCACCATCTGTTCCTCTTGCTGCAACATAAATTTCCTTTGCTAATTTTTGAAATACCTTTCCACGCTCTGCATCGATTAGTCCCTTCTTACGATGAATTGTAGCCCACTTAGAATGTCCACTCATTAAAATCTCTTCCCTTCATTACCTATTAATCTTTGTCATTAATATTTTATCACATGCTTTATTAAAAGGCAAAATGTTTTTATTAAGATTATTTTTAAATAGCTTTACCTTTTACAACATTTGAACTTGCTGATTTGGTAGCTATCATTCCATCTACTAATTCTGATGTTTCTGAAGTATAGTTCACTATAATTTGTGTGCCTTCAGTTGTTGCAAAATCAAAAAACATTCTTGAATAACTAGTAGTTTTAATTGTTGATATTAAAATAGCTGTTGTTAAATTATTACATCTAGAAAACATACTATCCATTGTCGTTACTTTACTTGTGTTGAAGTTACTTAAATTTAGGCTTGTTAACCCACTACATCCTATAAACATACTATACATTGTTGTTACTTGACTTGTATCAAAGTTACTTAAATCTAAATTAGTTAAGCTACTACAGTAAAAAAACATATTTGACATGCTTGTTACTTGACCTGTATCAAAATTACTTAAATTTAAACTGGTTAAACTTCTACAGTCATAAAACATACTATCCATTGTCGTTACATTGCTTGTACTAATTCCAGATAAATCAATATTTGTTAGATTACTGCATTTATAAAACATTCTAGATATATCTTTTACTTGTGTTATATGACTATTTATTGATAATTCTGTTAGACTACCACATTCAGAAAACATACCTGACATATTAGTTATTTGATTTGAATTAAAGTTGTCCAAATTTAAATTTATTAAACCACTACATAGCCAAAACATGTAAGAAGTATTTTCAACATTACTCATATTAAAACTATCAATTTTAAGATTTGTTAAACTACTGCAACCACTAAACATATAACTCATATTTAAAACATCCGATGTATCAAAGTACTCTAATCCTTCTATTTCTGTAAGTGAATAAAAACTATAAAAAAAATAACTGCTATCTGGATTAGCTTTAATACCACCTTTTCCATGAATATAGGCAGTATATTTGGTCTCATCATTTTCATTTGGTACTAAATATGCTTTTATACTGTCTAATCCATCAGATTCTATTGCTAAATTATATACCTCTTTAAAGCCACTAACCTCATGTAAATTATTTTCGAATACTATCTTTGTAATATTTTTTTTATTAGCCCGAATTTCACCAGTATAATTCGAAGATATACTTTTTATAGTTGGAGGTGGTAGTGTTATTTTCATATGATTTGTACTTTCTTGATTTAAATTGATATTCCATAAAGCATAACTTTTTCTACTTAATATTACTATTACTGTACTAATTGCTATAACTAATAGACTTACTACCAATAAAGCTATTCTTTTATTTGTAAAGTACCCCCCCCCAGATGCGTTTTTTTACTGGAGATTCTAGCCTATCTTGGTTACTTGTTTTATTAAAACTTTTCATAATTATTTTCATCATTATATTAATCCTACTTTCTATAAAAATTATAACCTATTTATTATAGATTTGCAAAACAAAATATTTACTGCAAAAATATTTTGATTTCTTTTATCTTTCCTATTAAAAGATATAAATGCTAACTTTGGTATATATCCAATAACTTTAAAATAAATTCGTTTTAACAAAAAATAGTTAAAACTAAACACCTTTAAACTGTAAGTTCAGCTCCCTTTACAACATTTGAACTTTCTGACTTCGTAGTTAGCATTTCATCTACTAAAGAAGATGTTTCTGAATTATAGTTTACAATTATTTCTCCATTATCTGTTGCAGCATTATAAAATATTCCTTCATATTCAACTAAAGCTGTACTACTACTATTTACATTAATAACAACATTAATTTTATTACAATTATAAAACATAGCTCTTGCTATTGTTAAACTTGCCATATTAAAATTATCGAGATTTATATTTTTTAAATTATTACATTCATAAAATAATGCCTCCATATCAGATACATTCTTCGTATCAAAACTAGACAAATCTAAATACTCTAGGCTTCGACATGAATCAAACATTCTATTCATCGTTACTACATTACTAGTATCAAAAGTAGTTAGATTAAGACTTGTTAGATTTTCACAATGATAAAACATTCCTGCCATAATTGTTACTTTAGATGTTATAAAACTACTTAAATCAAGTGTCTTTAGACTATTGCAACCTAAAAACATATTGTACATACTAATTACATTTTCAGAATTCAAATACTCTAATCCCTCAACCATCTCTAACTTAGTAAAATTAGCAAAAAGATTTGAACTATCCTGATTCAAATAAATATTTTTAACTGCTTGAATATACACTGTATGGGTTAAATTATCATCATTAGCTACTATTTTAGCCATTACTTTATATGTTCCACTTTCAACTTTACTTGCTATATCATAACTTTCTATTTCTCCTGTTACTTGATGAATTGTATTTTCAAAAACTATTTTTGTAACAGAATCTTTATATTTCCAGAGCTCAGTATTTTGATTATCCTCAACCTTCTTAATAGTTGGTTGTTTACTATCCTTTACTATTAAATGATTAACACTATTTTGATTTAAATTGATATTCCATAAAGCATAACTATTATTTATTATAACTGCTATTGAAAGTATCATTATAACTAAAAGGCTACTATAAAAAATTATTATTTTTTTATTCTTAAAACTTTCTTTAAATTTTATCTTTTTCATATATTATCAAATCCTTTATCATAAATGTCAGTAAATTAAAACTTAAATATATTTTAAATATTAAGCAAAGTCTTGATTAAAACTATTAATTACGGCATAAAATATTCAATTAATATTGGTGATAATATTAACATCATCAGTATTGGGATAAAAAAGATAACAGAAATAGCACTAATCTTAATTGGAATTTTATTTATAACTTCCTTAATATCAGTTATTCTTTTATCCCTTAAAAAAGTAATCTGCGTATCGAGAGAAGATATAACACTAGTTCCAAAAACAGCTGACTCCTTTATATTCAAAAATATATTGCTAACTACATCACTTGGAATTCTAATTCGTAAGCAATCAAGAGCTTCTTCTAAACTTTTGCCATATTTTATTTCCTTTAAAGTATACTCAACTTCCCTTTTTATTTCTCCATCAACATTACTTGCTGCAATATTTAAAGAACTTACAATATCTTTTCCAGATGATAAAGCTAACCTTAATATATCAAAAAAAGTGGTAGCTTCTCTTTCCATCTTTTTAGCTCTTTTTTTTACTCTACTTGTAATACAGAAATACTCAAGTGAATAATAATAAATAAAAACAGCAATTGGAGAAAAAAAATAGCCATAGTCAACAAAAAGAAGAAATAAAAGAAAAAGAATAGTAGAAGTTACTAACCTGATAGTTAAGAACCAACAAGCATCAAAACTATTATCAATACCCAACTTATCTATTTTTCTTTGATATTTTAAAATTGTTTTACTAGTATGTATTCTACTTTTAGAACTATCTAAATCCATCATATCCCCTCTACTTTCATAACTTTTCTAATAATATAAATATAAATAAAATATAAAATAGTAATACAAGCTAATATTAAATTTCCTACTTTATTAGTAACTAATAAATTAAAATAACTTGGATTTAAAGTATAGATAAAAATTACTGTTAATATAGGCATACTTACTAATATTTTAAAAGTTAATTTACTACTTGCTGTTAACATCTTTAATTCCTGTTTTAGTTTCTTTCTTTTTAAGATATTATCCTCTATTGTTTGAAATATCTCAACAATATCCCCACCTGTTTTATTAAGGACAATTAAAGAGGTTGTCATATATTTTACTTCATCAATATTAACACGGTTATTAAATCGATTTAAAACTTCATCTAAATCTAATCCACACTTTAAGTCAGTTAACATATAACTAAATTCTTCTTTTAAAGGCCCATCTACTTCTATGGATGCAACCTCAATTGCTTGCATAATACTTTTTCCTGCTTTAAAACTATTATTCATAATACTTACAGCTTTATATAATTCATCTTCTATTTTTTTACTGTTATTATCCTTAGTTAATATAGAAAAGATATCTATCATATAAAAACCAACAATCATACTAAGAAGTATTTGAAGTAAAGAAAAATTAATTCCTCTTATTACATTTGAAATAATAATTATAAGAGCAAAAGCTATACTTATAATGATTTTTCTTGAAACATAATTAATAGGTGGCGTTTGTTTTCTCTTAGTTCTATTTATATACATTAAATAACGCTTACTGTATTTATTAAAAATTTTAATTTTAAGAAGAAACTTAGCTAATTTGTTTTCAAAGTTTAAATACAAGCATTCTACTTTACTTAAAAGATTTTCTTGATTATCTATATAATCATTAATTACATGTTTTCTTAAGCGTCGTTCATATTTTTTAATTTTTAAATGTTTTAATAAATATAATAAAGAAGTAAGTATAAATACTATTAAGACAATTTGAAAAACAGTTATAATTTCTACTGGTACTCTTTTGTTTAGCATTTTATCACTTACTTTCTATTATTTTTTCTTTTTACTTTCAATAATTGGTTTAAAGATATCATCTACCAAGGTTATTCCTCTTCTTTTTATTTTATCGTAGACTTTTGGTAAATAGTTATATAGGATAAACTCTCCATCAACTTCATTGTTTTTAGTTAATCCTTTTTGTTTAAAAGCAAATATTTCTTTTATTTTAATATTATCATCAACAAGTCCAACTACCTCTGATATCGATGTTATTTTTCTTTTACCATCACTTAATCTTTCTATTTGAACAACGATATCTATAGCACTTTCAATATAACCACGAATAGCTTTTACTCCTAAATCAATTCCACTCATTAAAACCATTGTTTCAAGTCTATTTAAGGAGTCAACTGGACTATTAGCATGTAGAGTTGTAAGACTTCCTTCATGTCCTGTATTCATAGCTTGAAGCATATCGAAAGCTTCTTCTCCACGAACTTCTCCAATAATTATTCTGTCTGGTCTCATATGAAGTGAGTTTCTTACTAAGTTTCTTATAGAAATAGGTTTTCCATTATCATAATTGGGATTTCTAACTTCAAGTGAGATAACATGACTTTGTTTTAGTCTTAATTCAACAGCATCTTCTATTGTGATAATTCTTTCATCTTTTTCAATAAAATTAGATAATATATTTAAAATGGTGGTTTTCCCACTACCAGTTCCTCCACATACTAAGATATTTAGTTTACTTTTTACACAAGCCTCTAAAAATCTTGCCATATATGGAGTTACTGTACCACCTCTTAGTAAATCATCAATAGTTTCTATGTCATTTTTAAATTTACGAATTGTCAAAACTGGTCCTTTTATACTAAGTGGTGGAATGATAGCATTAATTCTTGAACCATCAGGGAGCCTGCTATCGACCATTGGATTGTTAACATCAATTGTTCTTCCAAGTGGTTGAATAAGTCTTTCGATAGTTCTTAGAATATGTTCATCGTTTATAAAGGAAGTTGATTCATCTTTAACAATATGACCATCTATTTCAAGATATATTTCATCTCTTCCATTAACCATAATTTCAGTTATATTTTCATCTTTTAAAAGTGGTGTTAATGGTCCATAAGAATCAAGTTCATTTTCTATTAAATTAAAAACATAATCTCTTTCAGATATTGATAAGTTGTATCCTTCTAGACTTTTATCAATAATATCATTGACGTAGTTTTCTAAGTTTTCTGATTTTTCCATGTTGTTATCAATTATACTGGCAATAATTTTTTTTCGTAAATTATCTAATAAAATTTTGTCTTTAAAGATATTATAATCAGTTAAAAGAGAAATATTAGTATGTCTATTATCTTTGTTTAATTCAAATTCTTCTTGTAATGTTTTACCTCTCATGATAGTCCTCCTTATTTTATTAAGTCTTCTGCTAATTTTGTTAGTTTAGTTAAGTCTTTTTTATCTTTAAAAACAAGATTTTTGTTCAAGGTAAATATTTTACCCTCAGTTATGTATTTATTAATGTTTTTAATATGTAAATTACTTGAAATAGTGTAGTCAATATTTCGTTTTATTAAGTTTTTAATATCATAGTTACTAAAGTAGTCTAGTTCTGGTAAAACCGAATTATTTAAAACTATTTTAGTTTTTGAAAGATAGGAAACATCATCTAGTACTTGCATAAATGATTTAGTGTTTTTTAAATCCATTAGACAGTTTGTTATAACGTAAAGTATTACTGTTGCACTATCAAGTGATACTATATTTGTTTTATTTAAGCCATGTTGAGTGTCGATAAGGACTACGTCATAATTTTGTTTAAAGATGTTTATTATTGATTCGACTACTTTAGAGAATTCTTCTATTTTATGTATTTGTCTAATGTCTTTTAAGCTAGCTACTATTTCGATGTTATCTGAGTATTTAGTAACATAATTACGATAATCGGTAAACTTATTAGTTATTAAATCCTCATATATATTATAGATATTTTTTTTAGGATTAAGGTTTAAATTTAAGGCAATACCTCCTCCTGAAAAATCAAAGTCTAAAATTAAAACTTTTTTGTTTAGTTTTTCATATATACCAGCTATGTTTAGAGTAAGAATAGTTTTTCCTACTCCACCTTTATTTGATGTAATAACTATAACAGGTGTTTTTTTATCTTTCATGATTATTCCCTCTTTTGCATTCTTTTTTGATTTTAATATTATATTTGTTGTGATTAATTAATTTAGAAAAAATAGTTTGATATTCTTTAGAAAGTACTATTGTTTTTAATTGATTGTTTTCTCTTTCTATTTTTATGTCTTTGATATTTTCATCATTTGTTAAAATGATTTTTTCTAATTTTTTAGTATCTAAGTTTTGATAATTACAGATGGTTGATGCAAGGTTATCTAAATTATTTTTTTCATATAAGATTAAACCTTGACTGGTTAAGTAGGTAATTATCAGTATAATAAATGGTAAGAGTAAGACAAATGTTACTAGAACTTGACCTTTGTTATTATTCATTTGGTACCACCCTTGTTGTTATAATTTCATATGGATTTTTTAATATTATATTTAATCCTGGTGTTAAAAGATTTATGTTTTTTGTTAGTTTAATGTAGGTTAATGAATCTTTTTCATAGATATCTAGGTTGGTTATTTTTTCTTGGCTGTTTAATACTTCTAATATTTTTTCTTTGTCTATGTTTTTTTGATACATATCACTAGCATCACTTACCATATTTACTAGATTGTTTTTAGTGTATATTATTCTTCCAAGGTCAATGATTAAAAAGATTAATATTAATAATATTGGTAAAATTAGAACGAATTCTACTAGAGCTTGGCCCTTTTTATTAGGTATCACAACATCACCCCTATTATAAATATAATTATAGCATAAAAAGTAGTTTATTAGAATTATTTTTTATAGTTTTATTAAATAATAGTTAAAAAAAGATAACGTTAGTTACCTTTTTTTAACTATTTTTATATATTATAAAGATTATATTATTTTCTTACACTTTTAATGTCTTGTAATTCAAAGCGTTTCTTATTACTTTTTTCATCGATTGTACTAATAAATTCCGTATATGGTCTAACCCATAATGGACTGTTTTCATATAGTCCTCTATATATTACTAGTTTTTGCAAATTATCAGAATCAAGTGCTATATCTTCTACTATATAATAGTCTCCTTTATAGTGTTTATAAATACCTTTTACTTTTATATCCATATTAGTAACATCAGTCACAATATCCACCTCACTTAATTATTAGTTTACTGAATATTTTTTTCTTTGTCAAATTATTCAAATTGTGTTATATTTTTGTCAGGTGATTACGATGTGGTATATTGTTAAGGATCAAAATAAAATTTTTTTTGAAGATTGTACAACTTTTTTAGAACGTTTTTTGGGATTTATGTTAAAACTTGAAAAAGTAAAATGTGGAAAAAGATTTCCCAAATGTAGTAGTATTCATACCTTTTTTTGTTTTCAAAAGTTAGATATTATTTTAACTGACAAAGAAAATAAAATTATTAAAATGTATCCAGCATTTAAAAGTGAAAGGATAATTTTTCCTAAAAAGAATGTCTATTATGTATATGAACTACCACTTAATTCTTGCAAATTATTTTCAATCGGTGATGTTTTAGAGGTAAAAAGAGTCTAATTAAAAAAGAAAAAAATACAAAGGGTTGTTATATTCTTTGTATTTTTGTTTTTTACAAATTTTTTAATTATTTTTTCCATTCAAATTCAAAGTCAAATATTTTAACAATATCTTTATCTTTGGCACCTAGTTCTTCTAGTTTTTCGTCTACTCCCATATAACGAAGTTTTTTAGTAAATCTTCTTATTCCCTCATCTGTAAATTTGGTCATTCTAAATAATTTTTCTAAAGCTTCACCAGAAATTACCCAAGTATCATTTTCTTTAGTAATTTTGTATGGTTCTTCCTTTTTAAATTTATATAAAACATGTCCTTCAAACTGGTCTTCTTCAAATAATGGTTCTTCTTTAATGGAGTCAACTAAGTTAGCAAGTTCTATTAAGCAGTCTTTGAGTCCTTCTTCATTTAAAGCACTCGTTTCAAATATTTTGATATTTTTATTTGCTAATTTCTTCTTAAATTCTATTAGGTTTTGTTGTGATTTTTCGATATCCATTTTATTAGCTATTATTATCATTGGTTTTTTAATTAGTTTAGAACTGAATAATTCTAACTCTTTATTAATTTTTAAATAGTCTTCATATGGATTTCTATCTTCACTACCACTCATATCAATAACATGAGCAATTACTTTTGTTCTTTCAATATGTTTTAAGAATCTATCTCCTAAACCCTCACCTTTACTTGCACCTTCTATTAAACCTGGCAAATCAGCCATAACAAAGCTTCTGTTATCATTAGTTTTTACTACTCCAAGGTTTGGTGTTAAGGTAGTAAAGTGATATGCTGCAATTTTTGGTTTAGCTTTGGATACTTTTGAAATAATTGTACTTTTTCCAACGCTTGGAAAACCAACTAAACCAACATCGGCAAGCATTTTTAGTTCAACTTTTAGTTTTTTTACTTCACCTGGTTCTCCATTTTCACTAAAGTTTGGACAGGTATTGTTCTGTGTTTTAAATGCTGTATTTCCTCTACCACCACGTCCACCATAAGCAACAATTGCTTCTGAATTTTTTTCTTTTAAATCAGCTATTATTAAAGATGTGTCTAAATCTTTGATGATTGTTCCTTGAGGAACACGTATGATAACGTCATCACTGTTTTTTCCATCACAGTTTTTTCCCATACCGTTTTGGCCTTTTTTTCCTTTAATAATTTTTTTGTATCTTAAATCTAGTAGTGTATGAAGACCTTCATCAACTTTAAAAACAATGTTACTACCTCGTCCACCATTTCCTCCAAATGGTCCACCCATTGGAATATATTTTTCTCTTCTAAAGGCAGTACATCCATCTCCACCGTTTCCAGCATGTACCTCAATTACTACTTCATCAATAAACATCATTAATCACCCCATTTTAAAATTAAAAGGGCCTTTTTATTGGCCCTTCAAGTTATTATTCTACTGGATAAACACTAGCTTTCTTTTTATCTCTACCTAAACGTTCAAACTTAACAATTCCATCAACTGTTGAGTATAATGTGTCATCATTACCACGACGAACATTAGTACCTGGATGAATTTTTGTTCCTCTTTGACGATAGATAATAGAACCACTAGTAACAAATTCTCCATCACTAGCTTTAGCTCCAAGTCTACGACCTATAGAGTCTCTACCATTAGATGTTGAACCTTGTCCTTTATGATGGGCAAATAGTTGTATATCTAAAAGCATTCTTTTCATACTTACACTCTCCTTACATTAATTTTATATTCTTAGGATATTTTTCACTAAGCTCACTAAATAACATTAGCATATTTTCTAGTAACTTAAGACAAATACTATCATCTGTTATAACTTTAATGGTAACTAAGTCTTCTAAAACAGTATATTTTATATAATTTTCATTAATTGTTAAAATACCATTAATGGTTGTTATTAAAATACTGCTAGCACTACTACAAACAATATCTTTACCATAATCATCATACATAGCATGTCCTTTTATTGTTATAGTATCTATTTTGTTATCATTTCTTATAACATTTACTTTAATCATGACAAATTACCCATTAATTTTAGTAATTTCTAATTTTGTATATGGTTGTCTATGACCTTGAGTTTTACGATGACTTCTGTCTTTTTGTTTGTATTTAAATACACGGATTTTCTTTCCTTTTCCTTGTTTTAATACAACTGCCTCAACACTAGCTTTTGCTACGTAAGGATTTCCAACTTTGTTATCAATCATTAAAACTTCATCAAAAACAACTTTACTTCCTTCGTTTAAATCTAATTTCTCAACAAAGATAACTGATTTTTCAGAAACTAAATATTGTTTCCCACCTGTTTTGATAACTGCATTCATAATATACCTCCTTTATTTTTTACAAGACTCGCTTTTAAGGTATACTTTTATAAGTATTTATAACCTTTTTAAGGCGGTTTGAAACAGAGGTTTCAAACAACTAAGATAATATCATAAATTCCATGTATTGTCAAATAAATTTTTGTTTAAAAAGTTATAAAAAAGTTATAAATAAAAAGCAAAAACAATATTTGTAAGATTTGTTAGTGCTTCTTACTTTTGGAATTTGCTTTTTACTTTTTTTGCATACTCTTTTGATAAATCCTAGATTCATCTTTAATTTTTTTATAGTTTTCTAATTCATATTTTAGATAAATTTTAATGTTTTCTTGACAATGTTTTATATCATCACTAGATAGTACTCTTTCAATAGCTTTATTGCTATATGTTTTTCCATCTAAATATCCAAAACGTAATCCAATATAACTATACATTTTGGGATTTAGTTCATCTGTTAGTAAAGATTCATCAAACATTTCCTTAAATACTAATTCAAAATCATTTAATTTAGCTTCCTTTTTATTCTTAACAAGGTACAATAATCTTTGATTTAAAATATCTAAAGGTATTTCTTGATTATCTTGGTTTAACGATGACATTAAATTATTAATTGATAATTCTTGATAATTAGTAATATTTTCTTTATTCTTTTGCACTTTTCTTCGTAATGGTTTTATATCATATTCAGTTAAGATATCCTCTTGTAATAATCCTTCTTTAACCTTATGAGCAATTTTTCTTTTTACCTTTTTTATAATGTTTGCATATGTAGCATTTTCCTGTTGTGTTAAGATACCATTTTCTCTTTTTGACATAAGACTCTTTTCTTCATCACTTAATTCTTCTATTAACTTATCCATTATATCTTCTGGCACCTTATTAAACAATGTTTTTAGTGATTGTTTTCT
>CANORV010000043.1 GCA_947569245.1 uncultured Mycoplasmatota bacterium
ACTTAATTCTATTTATTTATATTGAAACTGGAATTTACTTTTCCATTTCACATAATATTGTATAGCATTTGTTGCTATACTTTTTTCTTGTCTTAAATCTTAAATTTTAGTATACTTATAATAGATAAAAAATACGAGGTGATAGATAGTGGGAATTCATGAATTAATTGGTAATATCGATGATGAAACTAAAAAACTTTTTAAAATACTTGGTATAGGTATTATTGTTTTAATAATCTCTTTTGTTCTAATTACATTAAAAAAGAATTTTTTAGATGTTAATACAGAAGCAAAAATAGAAAAAAAGATAACAAGTCTTACAAAAAATTATTATAAGAGTTTTATTCATGATAAATTTACATTAAAAGAATTAGAAGCAAGAAGTAGTGAAGGAATAGAAATCGACTTATATGGACTCTTATATAAATTAAAATACACAGATATCGATGATTTCTATTTAGAAAAAGAAGATAAAAGATGTAATTTAAATAGGACATATATTATGGTTTATCCAAAAAGTCCATATGGTGATTATGACTATGAAATTAAGATAAAATTAGACTTTAGTGAGTAGGTGAAAATATATGAAGATGATAAAGTATTTTTGTTTTTTGGCATTTATTTTTGTTTCTTTTCTTTTTACAATAGATAACGTATGGGCAATACCTGCAACAGGTGGTTTTAAATGTACTTATGATATTAAATATCAAAATCCGATTGGTCAAGTAGAACATAATGATCTTATTATTTCTTATGGTACTTATCAAGGTTCAAATGGTAAAGAGGGTTTTGTTAAACAGATAGTTGATTCTAGTAAAACTGTTAATTCTAATCTTAGTTTATCTTATTTTGTCAATCATCCTGATGCTTCGGCTTCTTTTAATTTTGTTAATGTTGATACTGCAAAATTTTATGATTCTGCTAATGATAAATGGGTTTGTCCAAAAGCTAGATATGTTGTTTTAAAAACAGGAGATGCTTTGAATCCTTATATATTCTTTTTATATGCAGGTGAGGGAGCAGATGATATAAAAAGTTATAAAACTGATGCGGCTAATGCTGGAAGTGAAAATTCTGGTGAAGTTGCTGCAACAGGTGTAATAGTTCAAGATCCTACTGCTAAAGAAGCAGAATCAGGTGATAAAAAAGATGATAGTATTGTAACTTGTGCTCCTGTTAAGTCACAGGGTGGTGTTGAGATAATTATGGAAATTAATAAAAATACTAACACTGCTTATTTTACAATAGATGGCCAAAAAGCCAATAGTATTGAGAATTTTACAGCTGGATGTAAAGGTTCTATGGATGATGTATTGTTCTATTGTCCTAAAAAAATTGCAAATGCAGGTGATCATAGTCAAGATATTGTTTCATATGGAAAAAGTTGTGCAGAATATCTTTTAGAAAAAAATATCGATTATAATGATTATTATAATTATAATACCAATAGTACTGATAAAACGACGACTGATGCAAATGGTGATACTATTAATAAAACAGGTGTTAACGGTGGGGTGCAATTAGAATCTTTGTCATGGGACAGTTTAGGAGAAGATGCTAATTTAAATTGTAATGATAAAGATGTTAAGGCTTTGATGGAAGATATTTCTAGGTATTATAGAATGATAGAAATACTTGTTCCTGTATTAATTATCGTTCTTGGAAGTATGGATTTTGGAAAAGCTGTTTTAAATCAGGACAAAGACGCCATGAATAAATCAATACAAGCTTTTGCTAAACGTTGTATTGCAGGTCTTTCAATATATTTCTTGCCAATTATTTTGGAAGTTTTACTATCGATGCCTGGTTTACCTGATTCTAAATCATTGCTTTGTGGAATAACGATGATAGTTAGAAATTTCCTATAGGAATAGAGTTTTGTTTCTATTCTTTTTTATTGTGTTTCTATTTCTTTTTTGATATAATTATAATGAATATTTGTTGTAAGAAGAGGTGGATATATATGATGTTAGCGGTTGCTCCAATTGAACGTGATTGGTTTGGCAAGATTCTTTATGCAGTTGGAAGAGGTTTAAACTGGGCAATTTATTCAATAGTATCACTTATAAGTGAAGGTTTATTAAATATAGCAAATACACAGATGTTTAGTGGAGGAGTAGAGGCTTTTACTAAACGTATTTATGTTATTTTAGGTGTGTATATGCTTTTTAAATTGGCTTTTTCACTTTTGAGTTCTGTAATAAATCCCGATATGTTACTGGATAAAGAAAGGGGAATGCAAAAGATTGTTCCAAGAACTATTATGATGCTTATTTTGCTTATTATGGTTCCAACTATTTTTTCTGAAGCAATTAATCTTCAAGCTAAAATAATTCCAATCATTCCAAAAGTTATAATTGGAAAAAGTATTGATTCTTCGAATAATAGTGGTGCTAATTATGGAGAAAATATGGCTTCGATGGCTCTTGGGGCCTTTATCTTAAAAAATGATGGATGTGAGTCAACAACGGAAGAGTCTCTTGCTGGGTATACTGTAAGTAGTATGCTCGATGAGGGAACTAAAGCATGTGATAAGGATTCAAAATTGTTTGCATACGACTTTAACTGGATTATAGCGGGTCTTATTGGAATAGTTTTAGCTGTTGTTTTATTCTTTTACTCAGTAGATGTTGCAATAAGGCTTATTAAACTTGGGTTACTTCAGTTACTTGCTCCAATTCCAATAATTAGTTATATAGATCCAAAATCTAGTAAAGATGGAGCCTTTGCTTCTTGGCTTAAGTTATCTATTTCTACATACATTGATATATTTATAAAGCTTTCGATGTTTTATTTTATCATATTTATCTTATCTAGCTATGCCTCTGGAGATACAAATCTTATAACAACTCCTTCTGGAATTGGTCCTGTTGCCAATGCTTATTTAAAAATTATGATACTTGTTGGTGCAATCTTCTTCTTAATGCAAGCTCCTAAATTTATTTATGGAATACTTGGTGTTAAAAATCCAAATGTTGGTGTTGGTCTTTCTGGAGCACTTGCAGGAACTGCTGCTTTACTTGGTGGTGCTGGATTTATGGGGGCTGCTGCTGCTGCAACTAAATCTATGTCTGAAACTAGTCAAGCAACTGGTCAAGGAAAACAAGGTCCAAGTGGTTGGACAAGTGGTAGTGATTTGGCTGCTCAACTTAGAACAGGTGATCAAAAGGCTCATGGTGGATTTATCAACGGTTATATTAGAAATGCAACTCGTACTGCTCAGCAGAATACAGCTCAAAGAGAACTTGCTAGTAGATTTGGTATAACATCTCAGGGAATTGCTGATCAAAAACAATTTATGCTTGCTGCTCAAGATAAAGTTGAGGCAATGCAACTTGCCTATCAGAAAGGTGAAACTAGTTTTACATATTCTATTGCTGAAAGAGATGCTAATGGAAAAGTTATAAGAAGAACAGTTACTGAGAATTTTGGAGCTGATGCTTTAGCAGATATTTCTAGTGCAAAAACTACTGCAGCTAAAAGTAAAAGTAACTATGACAAAGCTAATAAAATTGCTGAACAATATGGACTTGATCCAACTATGGCAGAAACTTATCAATCAAGTCTTCGTGAAAGAGTTCAATATCAAGCTAATAGACTTAGACATCCAGTTGAGTCACATAATAATCTTAATAATCAAAGACAGACAGTTGGTCAAAGAGTTGGAGGAAGCAATAATTGGCATCCTGATAGATAATAATGAAAGGAAAGTGATACTTAGTGGATTATTTAATACCTGCTAATACAAAAAGGGGAAAATTAATATTTGGATTATTTAGAACGGTTGATTTAATTATATTTTTATGTGGACTTGCAGTAACTTTTATATTACTTGCAATATTTCCAATGGAAGAGACGATTATGGCAGTTTTAGCACTTGCACCAGCACTCAGTTGCACTTTACTTGTTGCACCTGTTCCACATTATCATAATGTAATGTGCTTAATAGCTGATATGTATTCATTTTACTCTGAAAGAAGATGCTTTATATGGAAAGGTTGGTGTTTTGTTTATGAGTCAACAAAAGGTAAGAAGTAAATATACAGAAGATTGGGTTCCAATTAAAACAATTAATAATGGAATGATTGTTTTACCTAATAACGAAAATGTTACAGGTGTTAAAATTACACCAAGAAATATTTTTATCTTAGAATATGATCAACAACAAGCAGTACTAACTGCCCTTAAGAATGTTTATAACATGATTGATTATGAATTTTGGTTAGTTGTTGCCGACAGACCTGTAGATATTTCAGTATATTTATCACAACTTCAATTGTTGTATCAAAATCAACCTAATCCACTTATTCGTAAACTTATAAATGAAGATATTCAAAAAGGAAATCAATTTATGAATAATAACGTTGTTGATACAGAGTATTATATTTTATTTAAAGAAAGAAATGTCGATATGGCTCAAAAGAAAATTCGTATGTTAATTAGTGGACTTGCAACTTGTGGACTTACTGCAAGACAAACAAGCAATGAAGATTTGAGAGTTATTTTAGACAATTTCTTAAATGGGGGACAAACTACTGAATTTGGGATGGTGACTAGTTCATGATAGATATAAGATCACAAGTAGCTCCTAAGGGACTACAATTTAATCCAAGTGACTTTTATATAAGTGATAAATATGCAACAATACTTAGTGTTGTATCTTTTCCTAAATATATATCTCCTGGATATTTAGCTAATATTACTAATATGAGTGGAATAAAAGTTGTTATTAAACATATTCCAGTACCATTTACAGTAATGTCTAAAATGTTAAATAAACAAATTGCTGATTTAAAAATCAGATATCAAGATGAAAAAGATAATACTGTTCGTGAAAGAATAAGACAAGATGCTGAGTCTCTTGAATACTTTGTTTCAATGCTTGCAGGAAGTCAAGCTCGAATATTTGACTTTCAAATGCACATTATGATTACTGCAGACACTAAAGAAGACTTAGAAATTAGAAAAGTTAATGTTAAAAACTACTTAGATGCTATGGAACTTCGAGCTGTTTCACTTAGATTTGAACAAGAAAAAGTATTAAAATCAATTTTACCAATATTTCCAAAACAGGATATCGAAGATAGAATTGGTACTCCAATACCATCTGTTACAATTGGAGCTATGTATCCATTTATATTTGATAGTATTAAAGATCCTGGACTTTCTTGTTTACTTGGAGTAGATGCATCAGGTGGAGTTATTTTATTTAATCAATTCCTATATAAAATGAAAAAAGAAAATAATCGTAATAATGCTAACTTGATAATTCTTGGTACTTCTGGTTCAGGTAAATCAACAGCAGCTAAATTAATGCTTAGAACACATATTCGTAATGGGTGTCAGATTGTTGCAATTGATCCTGAAAATGAGCTTGAAGAAATGACTAGAACTTTTGGTGGAGATACAATTGACCTTGGTAAAGGTGGAGAGTATGGTATGGTTAATCCGCTTCAAATAGTAATAGATGCCGATGAAGAAGAAATTAGTAAGGGACTTGGATATACTGTTTTAACACGTACTTTACAATTTTTAAAAGGTTTTATGAAATATTATGACCCTTCAATTGAAGAGGATGTACTTACTTTATTTAGTGAAGTTGTTCAAGATACATATCGTCGATTTGGAATTGACTTTAATGCTGATTTTTCTAAATTTACAGCAAATGATTATCCGACTTTCTCTGATGTTTATGCAACTATAAAGGGACGACTTTTAGCAATGACTGACCATACTCATGAAAGAGATATTATGGAAAGACTTGAATTAAAGGTTAGACCATTAACTCAGGAATTAAGATATTATTTTGATGGTAAAACAACTATTACTCCAGAAAGTGATTTTATTGTATTTAATATTAAAGAATTAATGAATTCTGATCAAAATATTAGAAATGCTTTATTTTTTAATATTTTAAAATATGCTTGGGGACTTTGTCTTGATTCAGGTGTTGATACTGTTTTTATGGTAGATGAAGCACATGTTTTACTTAGTGGAAATAATGCTTTAGGGGCAGACTTCTTAGCTCAGGTACAAAGACGTGCTCGTAAATATAATACAGGTTCAATTGTTATAACTCAACAACCTAGTGATTTTGCTGATCCTTTAGTTATTACACAAGGTAAAGCAATATTTGATAATGCTTCATACTATTTAGTTATGGGACTTAAAAAACAAGCTGTTGAAGATTTAGGACGATTGATAGATTTAAATGAAAGTGAAAAAGAAAATATTAAGCGTTTTTCACAAGGAGAAGCATTATTTGTTTGTGGTAATAGACGTATGGTAATTAATGTTATTTTGACAAAAGAAGAATTAGATTCATTTGGTTCAGGTGGAGGATTCTAATTATTTAGTTAAGATTTGTAGTATGGGTAGGTGATGAATTATATGGATGATTTAGATAGAGAAAAAGATAATAATTCTAATATTTATAAAAGTAATAAAAATCAGAAGAATAATCAGAAAAATGATTCATCATCTGAAGAAAAAGCAGCTCATGTTGTTGGAAAAGGTGCAGGTGAATATTTTGCTCCAGGAGTTGGTGGAAAAGTATATGATAAAGTTAGTAAAACACCAATAGGTAAGCAAGCTGAGAAGTCGGCTGGAAAACTAATAAAAGCAAATCCTGCTCTTAGTAACTCATCTAAGATACTAGATAAAAGTGGTGGTTTAGATACTATTGATAAGGGAATTGACTCTATTAGTAGTATGAATTCAGGAAAAAAAAGTGGAAGTAAAGAAGATAAAAATACATCATTTGGTAAAATACCTAGTCTTCTTTCTGGTATGTCTGATGGTGGAAATAGTGATATGTCAGGAGAGGTTAACGGTGATACAGAAGATGTAACTAATCGCAGTGCTTTTTCTATGATTTCTGACTTTATCAAGAAAAACCATTTTTTTCTAGCTATTTTTGGACCATCTTTCTTTTCGTTTTTAATAACAAGTCTGTTAATATTAGTGGCACTTTGTGGTATTTTATCACTTGGTTATATTGCTGAGGATTTGTTTAATAATGTATCTGGTTTTTTTGACAAGTTAGAAAATTTTGTTACATTTAATGGTTTTGTAAATGATGAAGAGAAGGCTTATAATGCTAAACTTAGTTTTTATAAAAAACTTGATACTGTTAGAACGCAGATGAGGTCAAAATATAGTGTAGAAATTGATGTGACTTTAATTGAAGCAACCCTTTTTTATAATCAAGGAATTGAATCAGAGTTAGGTTTTATGGATGGAGATGATGATCAAGAAGGGGATTTTAATGATACTACAAAATTTTATAAAGAGGCTAAGAAAAAAATCAAGCAGCTTGCTAAAATGCAAATTTTAAAGACGATTACTGAAAACTCGTGTAGTGATCCTGTTAAAGAAGCAGAAATGGATCCAAGAAGTGATGAGGAGATTGCAAGAGATTATCAAAATCAATTTTTGCAGTTTGATGTTGCTACTAAGAAGAATAAAGTTTATCATGCCTATGATGTAGTTACAAAAGAAGATGGTAGTACTGAGACTGTATGTAATCACAATAATACTGAAGAAAGCTATAGTTTATCAATTAAAAGAGAAGGAATTTATTATTATAATTTGATTTCTCCAAGACTTGGTGGAAAAAGCTTTCTTGAAAAATATTATAAAGAAGAATTTGGAAATAGTTTTCAACAAGGAGATTTAAAGGAAGTAGTAGATGATATTTATGATTTATATGAGTATATTAGAAGTACTAATAAAAAATCATATGCTTCTAGTTATGCTGCATGTCCAAATGGAATTACTGTAATATCTGGTACTAAGGGTGTTGGTCATCATACTAATCCTTCAAAATTTCCTATTGGTACTTTTGATTTAGAAGAGTATATTGCAATGGTAGTTAATGGAGAAAATAATTCTGGGCAAGTTGAAGCAATGAAAGCTCAAATTATTGCTGCTAGAACTTATACTTTAGCTAGAACTAATAATTGTACTAAACCAATTAGAAATTCAACGCAAGATCAAGTAGCAAAGGCTAACCCAAGTGAACAGTTAAAACAGTTAGTTGAGGAAACTGCTGGTATGGTTTTATTATATGAAGGAAATATTTTTTCAGCTGAATATGATAGTTTCAAAGGTAGTTGTAGTGGTGGTATGTGTACTGGTACTTATACTAGATTACCAAACGGTGAAAAGCATACTGTTACGATGCCTAGTAGCTTTAGTGAAGGTATTGGAGGACATGGGCGTGGAATGAGTCAGTGTGCTGCAAATTATATGTCTAGTCAAGGAAGTACATATGAAGAAATTTTAAAATTTTTCTATTCTGATGGAGTAGAAATATCGTACTTATCTGGTGGAAGCAGTGCTCTTGCCGTTGCAAATGCTGATTGGTCTACTAAAGCTCAATTTTTGTTTCCTAGTGGAATTCCAACATCGGAATCTCAAATGAGTCAATATTTAGCTCGTTATCCTGTTCAAACTTTAGATGGTAATGGAAATATTGTAAATAGAAATATTACAACTCATAAGGCACTGCAAGCAGATCTTGAAAATATATTTAGAGAAATTTCTAGTACAGGTTTTCCAATTAGTGATTTATATTGTTATACTTGGAGACAGATGAATGGTTCTAGTAGTCGAAGCCATCATAGTTATGGTATTGCTTGTGATATAAATGTCAGTGCAAATCCGTTTATTAAAGGTGGAACTAATAGAACCGGTGGTTCATGGCAACCTGGTGTTAATCCATATTCAATAGAACCTGATGGACCTGTTGTTAAGATATTTAATAATTACGGTTGGATTTGGGGTGGAAATTGGAAGTCTTCAAAGGATTACATGCATTTTTCATTCTCTGGACATTAGTAGAAAGGAATTAATGATATGAAAAATAAAATTAAGCTTTTGTTTATTATTTTAGCGTTGTTCCTTTTTACTGGATGCAGTGCTAATTATAATATTGAAATTTATAATGATGAAGTTAAAGTTAATGGAAAAATTTTAGAGGAAAAAGATAAATGGGATAGTGAAGTAAAATTACCACACTCTAATATGCCTGAATCAGATGTTCCGGATGTTTATAAAGATTTGCAAAATAGTAAGTATACTTATACTTATCGTGAATTAGTGGATAGTCAATTTAATCTTGATGATACAGTTGAACCACTTAAAGGTTTATCTAAAATTAGTAATTTGTGGCAACTTGGATTAAAGTTTAAAAGAAATTATAAATTGTATGGTAAAGAGGAAAAAAGTAATTCATTTATTAATACAGCTGGAGCTACTTTATGTTATGATAATTTTAATGTTACAGAAAATGAGGAGGATAATACGGTTGTTATATCAACGTCTAGTGCTAATAAGTGTTTTACTATGTATCCTAACTTAGATAAGATTACGGTTAAGGTTAAAACGAATCATAAAGTTGTTGATTCAACAGCCGATGAAGTTTCAAAACATACTTTTATTTGGAATATAACTAAGAATGACAGTAAAGATAAACCACTTCAGATAACGTTAAAAAATGATGAATATGTTTTTAATTATGATAATAGGATATTGAAAATTATTGGTATAGCTTTTATTATTACAATTTCTATTGTAATTTTAGGTAAAATAGGTATAATAATTTATAACTTTAGAGTTAAAAGACGCAATAAGATTTAAGTAGGAAGAAGGATGAGACGATGAAATTTAAGTTTAAGGCAGATGCAAAAGATGTTTTGGTTTTTATAATTTTTGCAATATTTTTACTGTATGTAGTTGCTCTTGGAGTTTTAAATTTTCCAGAGATTGCTATTAATGGAAGATTTTTTGGACTTAATCCTCTTCCTGCTTTTTCTGGTTCTAGAGTTTTTTCTACTTTAGCATTTTATCTTTTATGCTTAGGGGCACTTTTTATGAGTGTTTCTTCATATTTTTTTGAACGTGAAAAGGGATTTGGTTTTTCAACTGAAAAAAATGAGAAAGGTTATAGTAGATGGGCAAAGGAAAAGGAAATTAAAGAGGATAAAGGAATTTCAATGGTTCGACCAGATGCAAATGAAACAGATGCAGCTGGTGTCCCATTAATTCTTAAAAAAGATGAAGTTTGGGTAGATAATGGTGAGTATCATAATTTAGTTATTGGTGCAACTGGGTCAGGAAAAACGCAGACAGTTATATTTCCAACGGTTGAATTACTTGCTAAAAAACGTGAATCAATGATTATTACTGATCCGAAAGGTGAAATTTATGAAAGTACTTCTAATATGCTTCGTGAAAAAGGATACAATGTACTTATTTTAAACTTCCGTGATCCTCAACAGGGAAATGCTTGGAATCCACTTTCTTTGCCATATCGTATATATAAATCGGGAAATCAGGACAAAGCTATTGAGTTGTTAGATGACCTTGCTTCAAATATTTTGTATGAAGAAAAATCAGGTAATGCCGATCCGTTTTGGGAAAAAACATCTGCCGATTATTTTTCAGGTCTTGCTCTTGGAATGTTTGAAGATACAACTGAGGATAAGGTTAATTTAAATAGTATAAGTCTTATGACAACAATTGGTGAAGAAAAATTTGGTGGTTCTACATATATAAAAGAATATTTTAATACTAAAGATCCAGCAAGTCCTGCTTATACTAATGCATCAGGTACAATTATGGCACCTAATGAGACTAAGGGATCAATTATTTCAGTTTTTAAACAGAAGATAAAATTATTTGCTTCTCGTGAAAATTTGTCAGAAATGTTATCTCATAGTGATTTTGATTTAGAGACAATTGGGGAAGTTCCAACAGCATTATTTATTGTTATTCAGGATGAAAAGAAGACTTATCATTCACTTGTTACAATTCTTTTAAAACAATGTTATGAAACTCTTATTTCAGTTGCTCAAAAACATGGAGGAAAACTTCCTGTTAGAACTAATTTCTTGTTGGATGAGTTTGCTAATATGCCCCCTCTTAAGGATATTACAACTATGATTACAGCTGCTCGTTCTAGACAAATTCGTTTTACAATGATTATTCAGAACTTTGCTCAGTTAGATCAGGTTTATGGTAAGGAAAACGCTGAGACTATTAAAGGTAACTGTGGTAATATTATTTACCTTATTACAACTGAGCTGAAGGCATTAGAAGAAATTTCTAAAATGTGTGGTGAAGTAAAAAGTAAAAAGGATGATAAAACGGCTTCTACTCCGTTAGTTACAATTAGTGATTTACAACGTATGAAACAATTTGAAGTAATTATACTTCGTATGAGAAAAAATCCTTTTAAAACAAAATTTGTCCCTTATTATCAAATGGAATTTGGAAAAAAATATCCTAAAGCTGAATATCCACAACGCCAAAAAGAAAAAGTTAATGTATTTGATATTAGAGACTTTGTTAAGGAAAAGAAAAAACAGAAACTATTTGAAATGATGAATAGTGAAACTGGTGCTGGTAAGAATGAAAATATGGTGCCAGGTATGAATGGTGGTTTACCTAATCCTTTTTTACAAAATGGCTCAATACCAGGATTTGATTCTAATAAGTCAAATAAGTCATCTTCCGGATTTAATGTCGATGAATTGGTTAAGAAGATTGATGCTAAGATTGCTGAAATCGAGAAGGAAGAAAAATTACAGAAGGAAAAACAAGCAAAACAAGAGGCTGGAAAGATTAGAGGAAAAGTTTCTGATAGTAATGTATCAAATCAAGAAAATAGTACTGTTTCTAAAACAAAACCTTCAATTGATGACTTTTTGGGTCTTACCTCAACAAGTATAAAAAAAGAGGTATCTGATAATAAAAATAATACTTTATCTAAAATAACAGTTGATAAGAATTCCAAGGTTGTAAAGGATGCTAAAGTAGAAAGTGTAAAGGAAAATATTCCTTCTTCAATTCAAAAACCAATTATCAATACTGAAAATATTCCTGATAAAAGGGAAATTGATATAACAGATGATGAATTTTTCGACGATTTTTTTGATGATGAGGATTAGTAATGCGTGAGATTCATAATGATGAAAAGATAGCTATTTTTGTTGTAAGTATAACAGTTATAATTATAATTGTTATATTAATAGTTACAAATTCAATTGATGTGATATTAAAAAAATATAAAAAGGATAATTTGGTTAGTTGTAGTTCTTCAGTAGTAGAGAATGTGGTTAAGTATAAAAATATAAGTTGTACTGTAACTGATGATGATAATAAAAGTTATATTTTTTCATACCCTGAGTTTCTTGATACAGCAGTTAGTTTTAAATCAATTAATGCTTTATTTAGAGAAAAATATAACGTAGCAGTTAAAAATATAGAATATCATGAAGATAATGAGATAAAAAAATATAAGATATACAAAGTTAATGAATTAAACTATAAAGTAATAAAATATCTTGATTATTTATTTGTTATAGATATATCAAATGTATTACTTGATAATAATTATAGATATGATTATAATTATAATATTAATATAATTGATATAAAAACTAAAGCAAGAATTACTCAGGATGAATTTTTAAATAGGATTAAGGTCAGTGATAAACTATCTAGCAATTTAAGAAAAAAAGTGTTTGATATTTATAATACAAAATTTAAATATAATTTTGATTATGAGGTTAACAGAGTAGAAGAAGCTGATAAGTTTTATGATAATTTGACTATTTCAAATATTAATACATTTTATTATGATGCTAGTGGTAGACTTTCATTTATTCTTTACTTGTATGATATAAATAAAAGTAAAGTAATTCCTTACTTTTTTAAAGCAAATAGTTTAGGAGACGTTACTTATTCTGATATTTTTTCTTAAAAGGGAAGTTTTTAGTTCCTTTTTTCATATAATAAAATAGGAGGGATATAATGGACGAGGAATATGATATTAATGATATTAATAATATTCATATTACTAACAATTTAATAGATATCAGAGATAAATATGAATACATGCTCGGTCATGTCAGTGGAAGTATTAATATACCTATGAATTACTTGTATATGAATCCAGAAAATTATTTGGAAAAAGAGAAAACATATTATTTATATTGTGATTATGGTATGAAAAGTAGAAAGCTTTCTAGTTTTTTAAATGATTTAGGTTATAAAACAATAAGCTTAATTGGTGGGTATGAAAAATATATAGAAAACCTGAATTTCAAGTAGAAACTGGAAATTTTTATAAAAAAATGTAAACCAGTACTA
>CANORV010000044.1 GCA_947569245.1 uncultured Mycoplasmatota bacterium
ACAAATAAAGTAACAAAAATGTCAAATATGTTTTGGTCATGTAGTAGTTTAACAAATCTAAATTTAAGTAGTTTCAATACAAGTGAAGTAACAGACATGCATGGTATGTTTAGTGAGTGCAAAGGTTTGACTAGTTTAGATTTAAGCAATTTTAACACAAGTCAGGTAACTCAAATACGTAGTATGTTTTATAATTGTAACAATCTAACAACAACTATTAATATATTAAATCCTAATACTACCTCATATGATATGATGTTTATTTATGCTGCAACTACTGATGGTGCCTTAATAAAACTCAATTACACCCAAGAAACCAGTGATTTAGTAGACAAAATGATAGCAACTAAATCATCAAACTCAAACGTTGTAAAGGGTGAACTTATCTCTTAATAACAAAAATACCAATTCAAAATTGAATTGGTATTTTTTACCTTTACTAATCTATATATCTTTTCTTTTATTTATTCCAAACATACTTCCCAAAGTAGCAGAAATCATAATAATTACATAATACACAAACTCCTTTAGTGAAAACATTACATCAAACATTAAAAAACCACTAATAAAAAAGAAAACAACAATCATTAAACCGAGCTTCATTCCTTCAAGATAACCCTTATTCGACGTATTCTTTCCAATGTAGACACCACCAATGAACAAAGAAACGATAAGTGAAACTAAAATAACCCAATTAAACATCGACTTCCCCAACAAATCAAAATAATAAAGAACAGTAATTAATACACTAAAAATAAACAAAGGTATTACAGCTACAAAAAAACTTTTTAAATATTTCATAATTCACCTCTTAGTTAATCTTACATCAATTTGTATAAAAATATTCCATAATACCATAATAATAATGGTGATAATATGGATTATGTAACAGTACTTTCTAGAACACTTATTTTCTATATCTTAATAACAATCCTTTATAGATTCATGGGAAAAAGAGAAATAGGCCAACTTGGAATAGTTGACTTAATCGTTTCTATCCTAATAGCAGAACTTGCTGCTATGTCAATCGATAATCGAGAAGAATCAATCTTTCTTTCAATCTTACCAATCGTTTTTTTAGTACTCATTCAAATATGTATGAGCTATGTATCACTAAAAAATGCAAAAGTAAGAGATATGTTTGATGGAGTTCCCTCTATTATGATAAATAAAGGTGTAATAAACTTTAAAGAAATGATTAAACAAAGATATAACATCGATGATTTACTAACTCAGTTAAGAGAACAGCACATAAAAAGTATCAGTGAAGTAGACTATGCTATCTTAGAAAACAGTGGAAAACTAAGCGTCTTTAAAAAGAAAAACGATAAATACGGAGAATATCCACTACCAGTTATCCTAGATGGAAAAATCCAAAAAGACACCTTAAAAGACCTTAACCGTAGTGAAAAATGGCTTCTTAATCTATTAAAAATAGATAAACTGACCCTAAAAGATGTTTTTTATGCCTTTTATCAAGACAAACAACTATATATTATAAAACACACTGACTTACAAAAATAAAACCATAGTAAAATATACTATGATTTATCTATATAACAATCACTTAAATATAATAGTGAAGAGTTAAAGTGATTATTACCAAAATTTAATTTTCCTTAAGGTTACCACTTTTTAAGAATAAAACCTTATCAACATTTTCTTTGACATAATCAGAATGAGATATAATAATAATACACTTATCATCATCATGAGCAAGACGCTTTAAAATATCGACAATATCTCTTTCAGTATCCTTATCTAAATTACCCGTTACTTCATCAGCTAAAATAACCTTAGGATTATAAGAAAGAGCCCGAGCAATTGCTACCCTTTGTTGTTCTCCACCTGACAAATGAAGAACTCTTCTTTTAGCCTTAACCTCATCTATACCAACCTTCTTTAATAAAGAAAGAGCATCTTGTTTTTTATTACGACTTCTATTATTAGAAATATCCATTGCTAATAAAACATTCTCTAATGCCGTTAAATGGGGTAGGAGATTAAAACTTTGAAAAATAACACCAATATCATTAGACCTATACTTATCTTTATTCATCTTACTAATATCATTACCATCATAAAAAATACATCCACTCGTAAGAGTATCAAGTCCTGCTAAAAGAGATAAAAACGTTGTCTTACCAGTACCACTTTTACCAAATATTCCATAACAAACACCTCTCTTAAACGATACATTAATATTATTTAAGATAAGCTTTTTTCTATCATAAGAAAAAGAACCATCACATATCTTCAATATACACATAAATATTTCTCCCTCCTAAATTCTATTTTGAAGTATCTTATTAGGTTCATATCTACTTATAAAACTAACACTAATAAAACAACTTATAATAGTTAATACCAAACTAATTAGAAAAACAAATGCCAACACCTTAAAATCTGTACTTACAATTAACTTATCAATATAATTATTAGAACTATTCATAAACATATTTAAAGTATTTCGATTATCCTTTGATCTAAAAGAAAATTTATCTTGACCACCAAAATTATCTTGAATGCTTTGAATATCACTCTGATATGAACTTATTTCCTTTTCTAACATCTTATTAGTAACACCCTGACTGCTTAAAGTACCAATACTAATACCAATTACTAAAGAAATTAAACTAACTATAAACATCTCACTAACAAGTTGCAAAATAATATGAAACTTACTCATACCAATAGCTCTAAGTACTCCAATTTCATACTTTCTATCCCTAATATTTATTATATTGACACCTATTATAACAATAGCACCAACTATCAAAGTTAAAACTAAAAAAGAAAGGGAAAAATTACTGATATTTTTTATTGGTTTTAAACTATTTAATATCTCTTCCTGATTAGTAACTAAACTATAATAACTACTTAATCCTTTATTTAGTGCTTCATCTTTAAACTGATCAATTGCTAAATCATCAGAAAGAATAAATTTAGCCTTTAAACCATCATTATTAGAAATCCTTTTAAAACCATCTACATCACTACTAGGATTATCACTTAATATTTTGGAAATACTACTAATATTAGTATAAATTTGATTACTAGCATTCATTAAGTTTCCTGGCATAAAACTAAAATCATCATTATTAGAAGTATAACTATAAATACCAACTACTGTAAATTTATAAGTCTTTTTACTATTACTTGGATAATAAAACTTAACAGTATCACCAACAGTAAGATTATTTTTTTGACTTAAATCTTCTGAAATAATTAATTGATACTTACTACTATCATTATCTAAAAACTCTCCTTCGATAATCTTTTTAGTACCATTAACAAAATCCTCTAAATATGAAAAATTAGAATATGCTGTAAAACGATAATCACCCATATTAGAAAATTTATTAGGAAAGCCGTTGTTATCTCTTTTTTTATTATCATCATCATTAACTTCAATAAAACTATCATCGATACAATCAATTGCATCACTTGACATACTAACTTCTAAGGTATAATAATAATCACTAACTAAACTACTATTAGCAATTTCCTTTACTAAAGAAACATCCAAAGCACTAAAATTATTTTTATCGACATTACTAGCATTTTGAAGTTTACCTCTATCAATTTCAAAAGAAACTACTAACTCCTCATCTTCTATATAACTATCAACTAAAATATCACTAGATGATTTTATAGTAAGACTAATACAAGATGATACTGCTATAATGCAAATAATAATTCCAAGTAAAATACTTCTTCCATAACATCTTTTAATACTTAACATAGCATTCTTTAATATATACATAAATATCTCCTCCTTACATATTTACTAGTTTAGTATATATTTTTTCTGTGAAAATAACGTGAAAGATAGTTGATTGTTATGTGAAGATATGCTAAAATGAATAAAGGATAGGGATGTGAAAACATGAAAGCATATTATATTCTTTGTGTAGTTATTCCATTAGTAATCTTCTTTTTATCATTTAATACACTAGATAAAAAAATAAGGAATAACCGTTTAAAATATTCTTTATTTAGTATTCTTACAATATTTATAAATGGTTATCTAACTTATTATGAATTTGTAGTGGGAAGTGTTAATGATATAAAATTATTTGTAGATTTTCCATATTTACAAATACTTCCTGCCATATTAGTATTAATTAGTTTTCTTTTCTATAAAAAAGGACATAGTAAAGAAGCTATTATCAATGCTGATAGAATATCTAATAGTGTAGAAGAAATGCGTTTTAGAAAAAGAAGAGAAAGAGCTGCAATAGAAATTACAACTGATGAAGAAAATAGTAGTGAAGAAGAAGTTTTATAAAAGGTAGTATAAATTATACTATCTTTATTTTTTTAGAAAGGATCTGATTAAATGACTATTTTTGTTTTATGTATAAAAATATTTTTTGTAAGAATTATTGATGTTAGTCTAGGTACTGTTAGAACATTATTTACTGTAAAAGGAAAAAATATAACTGCCAGTACAATTGGTTTTTTTGAAATACTAATTTGGTTTTTAATTGTTAAAGAAGCCCTTAATACAGATGAAGAAAGTATCTTTATTGCTATAAGTTATGCTTTAGGATTTGCATCGGGAACCTATATAGGAGGAATTCTTTCAGATATTTTTATGGATTCAACCTTGGGTGTTTTTGTAACTTTAAGTAGTAAAGATATTAATATTGTTAATAGTATTAGAAAAGAGGGTTACGTTTTAAGTGTCGTTGATGTTAAAGGGTATGATAAAGAAAAGTATCTTTTATTATTAGAAGTTAATAAAAAAAGAATTAACAAGTTAAAAAAACTTATTAGTTCTTTAGATAGTAAAGCTTTTATTGTTGTAAATGAAACTAAGTATATTCAAAATGGTTTTTAAAACAACCTAATTTTTAAGAGGAATCTTAATATAAAATGTTGTTCCCTTATCCTTGGTACTTAAAACACCATATTTAAATTCGTGTAAATCTAAAATATTTTTAACAATTGATAATCCAAGTCCAGTTCCAATTACATTCCTTTGATGATTTTTATCATTTTTATAATATTTATTCCAAATATTATCGATATCTTTTTTACTGATACCCTTACCGGTATCTTTTATTTTTAAAGTAACAAAGCAATTATCTATCTCATATTCAATAATAATCTTTTTATCACTTCCAGTATAATTTATAGCATTATTTATTAAATTATAAATAACTTGTTCCATACTTTTATAATCGGCATTTATTATTACTTTTTTCTTTTCTTTAAAGATAAACTCATATTCTTCGAGTGCTGTAAATATCTGATATCTATCTAAAATAGTTTTAATCATTTTAGATAGATTAAATTTTTGGATATTCAAATTAACAGCCCCACTTTCTAAAGAAGAAAGTGATAAAATATCATTAACTAAAATATTAAGTCGATCAACTTCTTCGATAATTGTATTTAGATTTTTCTCTCTTTTTTCATCAGATTTATATGTTAAATCTCTAACCATCTCTGCATAGGCCTTAATCATTGTCAAAGGTGTTTTCAAGTCATGTGAGACATTAGCCATTAAATCACGTCGTAATTCATCTGTTTTATTTATTTCTTTATTAGCATAATTAAGACTCTTACTAAGCATAGCAATTTCTAAAATATCAGAATCACAATCGAAATAAATATCATTATTACCACTTCCTAATTTTTTTGCTTTTTCACTAATTAAAACAAGTGGTTTAGCTATTCGTCTAGAAATAAAAAAAGCAAGAATTACTGAAATAATTAAAACAATAATTGTAACATAAATTAATTGACTGGTAAGAATTTTTACAGTTGAGTCAATTGGTACTAAAGAAGAATTGACAAATAAATAAAGATTAGGACTTATTTTACTACTATAGATAATTGATTTATTGTTAAAATATGGATTATTTACTTTAAATATTTCTACATCTTTATCACTATTTATAAAAAGATATTTATAATATGAAGTATGAGAGTTTAGACATTCTTTTTTCATTGATACCGATTCATATATTTTATCAGTTTTATTATTGGTAATTTCAATACAAATACCTTCCTTAAAAGCAATTTCATCTAAAGTTGTTAAATCGGATATATTTTGAAGTTCTGTTTTTATTTTTTTAGAAGCAGCTTTAATTTCTTTTGTTCTAACAGCTTCATAATATTTATCTAAAAAGATTACTTGAAAAAACCATAAAAATGTTAATATTAAAATAGAAAAGAATATTAAATATTTTAATACTTTAGTACTTAATAATCTAGTTTTCTTCTTTTGTTTCAAATTTATATCCACAAGATCTAACAGTTACAATTAAGTCTCTGTATTTTCCTAAATTATTTCTTAACATTTTTATGTGTGTATCAATTGTTCTATCATCTCCAAAAAAGTCATATCCCCATAAAGTAGAAAGAAGTTTTTCTCTTGAAATAGCTATATTTTTATTTTTGATAAAGTAGGTAAGTAAATCATATTCTTTAGGGGTTAATTTTATTTCTTTTTTATTAATAGTAACAGTATGGGCTAAAAAATCTACTTTTAAATCTTCATAAATAAAAACATCTTCTATATTAGTGTATCTTTTTCTAACAGCTTTAATTCTAGCCATGAGTTCTTTAGGTGAAAATGGTTTAGTAAGATAATCATCAACACCTAGTTCAAAACCTAATAATTTGTCATATTCATCACTTCTAGCAGATAGTAAAATAGTTGGAATGTTTTTTCTTTTTCTAATTTCTTTTAAAGTAGAATATCCATCAAGTTTTGGCATCATAATATCTAAGATAATAACATCAATATCAGTATTACTGATAATATTTAAGGCATCATACCCATCTTCTGCTTCAAAAACTTGATAATTTAAATCTTCACAGTATTCTCTTATAACTTCTCTAATTAGTTTTTCATCATCGACTATTAAAACTCTCATAAAACACCTCACTACCTAATATTATACATAAATTTGTGTACTTTTAGTGAAAAACGAGATTAAAAGTATAAAATAGTAATTTTTTTTGATTACAGTTGCATTTACTTGTTCAAAGTGGAATTTACTTTTGCAACTGACCAAGATGCTAGGAATTTATTAGGAAATTTAACCGGAAATTTATTAGGAAATGATTTTCCTAAAAAAAACGATAGTTATATAGGAAATTACTGGTATTTATAGTATAATTATATCAACAAGAATGCTTAGGAAGGAGAAAATTATGCTAGAGAATAATGATAAATATTTTGAAGTATTAAATGACATTAAGAAAACCTTGATTACTACTAGAAATAAGATAGTTGAAAACGTTAATAAAGATTTAGTATTGATGTATTATAATATCGGTTTGAAACTAATCGAAAACAATAAATGGGGTTCATCTTTTATAGATACTTTAGCAAAAGATTTAAAAATGGAGTTTCCTACATTAAAGGGAATGTCTGCTAGGAATTTAAGATATATGCAAAAATTTGCTACTGAATTTGAGAATGATGAATTTTTGCAAGGAGTCCTTGCAAAAATTTCTTGGAATCATAATCAAGTCTTATTAGATAAAGTTAAGGATAAAGAAATTAGAAAATGGTATGCAAAAGAAACAGTAGAAAATGGATGGTCTGTTTCGATACTAACCCATCAAATAACAAGTAAATTATATGAAAGACAAGCATTAATAGAAAATAAAACTACTAATTTTGATGAGACATTATCAACTCCAACTAATGAGCAAGCAAAAGAGTTATTAAAAAATCCTTATATCTTTGATTTTATAACGGCTGATAAAGATTTAAAGGAATTAGATATTGAAAGAGAACTAACTGCTAATATAACAAAATTATTATTAGAACTTGGTAATGGTTTTGCTTTTGTTGGAAGGCAATATCATCTAGAAATAGAAAATGAAGATTACTACATTGATTTATTATTCTATAATTTGAAAGTTAGAAGTTATGTAGTAATTGAATTAAAGACAACAGAATTCAAACCTGAATATGCTGGTAAACTAAATTTTTATTTAAGTGCTGTTGATAAATACATTAAAGATGAAAATGATAATCCAACATTTGGTATATTACTTTGTAAAGATAAGAAAAAAGTAACTGCAGAACTTGCATTAAAAGATATTAACAAGCCTATTGGAGTTAGTGAATATAAAATATTATCGGAGATACCAGAATTTTTGGAAAACACTCTACCAAGTATTGAAGATATCGAAAAGAGATTGGAGGAAGATTCGAAATGAATATAAATATAAACAAAGTTAAAATATTTGTAACAATTCCACTTAAAAATGTAGAAGAAGTAAGAAATGCAGTATGTGAAGTGTAATGTGTTAAGATAAGGTATGATTAAGATAAAAATAGTTTAATATTTAAGAAGGATTAAAGTTATGAAAAAAAGAAATTTATATATATTTATTTTAAGTTTTATATTATTTATATCAATTTTATTCTTGTTGATTATTGATAAAGTAGAATCTATTGATAACTCATCAAGGTATATATTAAATATTTTTAATAATAATTATCATTCTTTTTTATTAGGAATAACTAATATTATAGGAATAGCTGGAATACTTATTCTTTCTTTATTATTAATAGTTTTATTAAAAAGAAAGAATAAGTTAAAAGTTTTAAAGACTTATATTTATACTCTTACAATAGGTACAACAAGTATTAGTATCTTGAAATTAATAATTCATCGAGCAAGACCTACTTTAAAATTACTTGAAATTAGTGGTTATAGTTTTCCATCAGGTCATTCTTATACAGCAACAGTTGTTTATGGTTTTTTTATTCTTATTATTCATAGATATTATAATACTAATAGATATCGTTATATTTTATATATAATGTTTTTTAGTATGATAATTCTTACTTGTATAAGTAGAATTTATTTTAATGTTCATTATGTAAGTGATGTTTTAGCAGGATTTTTTCTAGGGTTAGTAACTCTAACAATTAGTAATCACTTTTTAAAATGTTTTTCATAAAGGTTTATTAAACGCAAATTATAAAAAGCTATAGTTGTTATTTTATAAAAAATGTTTTGACAAATGTCAAAAAATGTAGTATAATATCAAACGCATTTATGAAGGGCGTCTATAAATAAAAGGGGGATATTATAATGACAATAGTTAGGAAAAAAGAATTTAATTTTTTACGAACAATTAAGATGCAATACCAATTAAAAAAAGGTGAAGAGATAAGTGTTCCAGAAAATGAACTTAAAAAGGAAATATTCCTTAATATATCTACTTTAATGGAGTTAAAATTATTAAGAGGAGAATGGACAAAATCAGATTATAGACAGTGGAAAATAGAACTTAGTAATGTTGAAGAATCACTTCTTTTAGAATTTCCTAGACTTTTTGAAAGATTAGTTGCTAATAGTAATGAGGAAAATATAAAAATTGCAACTTTAATTAAATTAATCTACTTAAAACAAAAAGAAAATTCAACTAGTCAACCAGATTTTAATCATATAGTAAAAGCAACAAAACCATCTGATGTCGTATCAGAAATAAGAAAAATACCTAATATATGTTATCAAGTTACCGATGACTTATTAAAAAGAATATTTGATGAAAATGGGATAAGTGGCTTGGATATTTTATATGAGGAATTAACAAAAGATGGTCCAAATGTAATAAAAGAGAAATTACTTAACGAATACAATACAAGGATTAGTATTTTAGAACATATTTATGAAATCAAAGAAATGACCGAATTTTCTCGTAGTCAACTACTACAAAGGGCCATTAGCTTAACATATAGCTTTATAGCGTTAAAAAGAAAAGAAGAATATGAAGATTCAATTCATTATATTCCAAGGAAACAGGAATCTAAAAAAACTAAATATAAATTATACAATAATCAAAAATAAATTAGGGGGATAATTATGAAAAAGAATGAGAGGTATGAATTATATATTAAAGCAAGTAAAGAGCAAGAAAAAGTAGAAAAAATGTTTGATTTTATTAGTAAAGACGATTTAGATATTGAAACTATAGCAATGCTTGTTTATAAACAATGTGAAAAATTATACTTATCAAATAACTTAGATGGTAATTTCGAAAGTGTTTATAGAAATGCTTTAATAGAAATAATTAGATATGAAGTAAAAAATATTATCTTAGGTAGTAAAAGTAAATTACTTTCTAACAGTATATGTAATGTTATGAAAGTAGGTAAAACATATGAAGAGGCAACTGAAGAATTATTAAAATTAAATAAGCTTTTAAAAACATGTGGTTTTGATAATAATGATAGTTTAGATGCTTATTTTGCAGTATTATCTGAAAATAATATAGTAAAGAGTAATATTGATTTTATTTTAAATTATTATTTTAAAGATAAAAAATATATTCCAAATATAGGAAAAAGTCCAATAAAAAAAGAACTTTTATCACTTATTAAAGTTTATTGTGATATGTCTAATATCAAATTACAAGATGATAATGATTTATATGAGATAGATACTTATGTTTCATATGAAGGTGAATCAGAAGTTGATATATATAAAGAATATTTAAAAGAGGTAGGAAAATATGAAGTACTCTCAATAGAGGAAACTACAAGACTATTTAAAGAAAAAGAAATGGGAAATAAAGAAGCAACAGAAACTATTATTCATCACAATCTAAAGTTAGTAATAAGTATTGCTAAAAACTATATAGGATTAGGAGTTCCATTTCTTGATTTAATTCAAGAAGGAAATATAATTCTTTTAAGAATAATTGAAAAATATGATTATAAAAAAGGTTATGCTTTTTCTACTTATGCAACAAAGTTTCTTAAGAATGAGTTGAAAAAAGTTATTAATAATAAATCATCAGTCATTTCTATATCAAATCATATGTCAACATATAAAGCTAGAATTACAAAAATTATTAATGATTACAAAGAAAATGGAATAAGTCCAAGTATCCAAGATATAAGTGATAAAAGCGGATATTCAACAAATCTTGTTTTAGGTGTTATAAATCACTATCAAAAAATAGCTAGTTTAAATGAACCAATTGATGAAACTGAAGAAACAGAGTTGGAAGACTTAGTAGCATCTAATACTAATGTTGAAGATGAAGTAATAAATAAAACATTAAGTGATAATATAAAGCTAGCTTTAGAAACACTTAGTGATAAAGAAAAAATAATAATTACTCATCATTACGGTTTTGGTGAAGAACCAAAAACTGGTGAAGAAATTGGAAAAATGATTGGAATAACGAGAAAGGGTGTTAGTGCAGCTGAAAAGCAAGCTATTAAAAAATTACGTATGCGTAGTGGTAAGCTACTAAAAGATTATTATTGCGGGTAGTATAATAATGTAAAGTAAAAAAATTTAAAAGGCGTATTTTATAGTTTTAAAAATAAAAACTATATTTACACCAATTAAATTTTTTTTATTGTATGTTTTTTAACTGTGTTATAATTTAAAAAAAATACTTATTTATGGAGGATAAAACGCATGGCATATAAAATTCTAACTATTTCTGACATTCATTATAGTAGTAAAAAAGATAATAAAAAACTACTAAGAATTTTAAACTTCATAAAAAATAATGCCAATTATTATGATGATATTTTTATAGTAGGAGATATTATTGACTGTACTAATGTATTAAGAAAAAATAATCAAGAAAAAGATACGTTATATTCTTTTTTTAAAGAATTAGGAAGTGTAACTAGAACTTATATTACAAGTGGGAATCATGATATTAGCTACTATGATAAATCAACAAAAGAAAAATATTTTAATGACTATGAAACATATAAATCAAAATTTGTTAATAGGATAAATCTCTTTCCTGGTATTAAAATTATAGAAAATGAAACAATAAAACTTAATAAGAAGAACTATACTTTAAGTAGTATTGTTTTACCATTTGAAGATGTTTTCTTATTACCAACTAATATTAGTGATGTGTTAAAAAGACTAAAGAATAATCTAAATCATTTAAGAAATTTAAATCCAAATGATGAAAATTTATTAATTTGTCATTATCCAGAGGTTATCTTAGGATTAAAAGACTCTAAAGAATTAGAAAATATCAATTTAAGTATAGCAGGACATACTCATAGTGGGCTAACGCAAATATATCTACTAGAATTGTTTTTGAACTTAATCAATCAAAAAAATAGAGGACTAATAACTCCAAGTAAAATATTCTTTTTACAAAGTGATGAGAAGACTAGATACTTAAGAGGAACAGTTAATCTATCAGATGATAAAATTTTACTAATTAATAAAGCTATTACAACACTATCAAGTTTATCAGGAAAGATATCTTGTTTGGATTTTTGTTTTTATAAAGGAATATCTGAAATAATATTTGATGAAAATACTAAAACTAGGAAGATATTAACAAGAAAGATATGATAATTAATTAAAGAAAATATAGTTTATAAACTTTTTTTAATATTTAAATAATGACTAATAGTAACAACAGAGACATTTAAAATAATCCCAACGAGTAATCCAGTCATTCCAATATGAAGCATTCCTAAAAGGTATATGGCCAGGCTTTTACATATAATTCCTTTTAAATTATCAAACATTATGTTTTTGCTTCTATTAATTGCTTGTAAGCTAGAAGAAAAGACAGCTTCTACATAATAAAGTAGGAAAAAGGGAGCAAGAATTCTAATATATGTTGAACCACTAGTAGTGTTATAGAATAGTTGTAAGAAGAATTCAGGATATATCATTAAAATAACTGTAACGGGAAAGCCTATTGCAAGAGAAATTAAGCATGCCTGTTTGATTTTTTTCTTTACGTAAGTTTTTCTTTTGTCGATATAAGCTTTTGAAATAACTGGAAGTAAAGCACTGGAAATAGCTCCAGTAAAAAAGCCAGGCATTAGTAAAAGGGGAAGAACATAGCCGTTTATAATTCCATATTCAGTTACAATGAATTGATTATTATAACCAGCAAGAAGTAAACTGCTAGTAAGAAGTATCGGTTCTAAAAAATAACCGATGTTACCTGCAAGTCTACCTCCAGTAGTAGGAATTGATATTTCTAAGACATCTTTAATGTTACTTCTATTGGGTTTT
>CANORV010000045.1 GCA_947569245.1 uncultured Mycoplasmatota bacterium
GCAACATGGCAAGGAAAGATAACTGTAACAGGAAAGTTTGTCCAAAATTCTAATCGTGCTAAAATAATGGAAATACTTTCTGTTAGTCATGATGCTCAAATATGGAAATATAGAGATTCAACAACAAAAATTGTTTTTGAAAATACTATTCATGATATAGAAGGTGCAGTAGAGTCATTTAATATAGCAAGTGATAAAACAGATAATGCAGAGAAAATAATGGCTTATGTCGTAGCAAATACAGAAGATACTACAACTCATACTATTTACATTCAGGGAAATGGTGGAGTAATGGCAAATGAAAATAGTTCATATTTATTTTGTTCCTTTTCTAAGTTAAAAGACATAGAGCATTTAGAATATTTAGATACAAGTCAAGTGGTAAATATGTATTCTATGTTTTCTTATTGTACTAGTTTAACGAATCTAGATTTAAGTCATTTTAATACAAGTAATGCAGAAAATATGGAAGATATTTTTGAACAATGTACTAGTCTAACAAGTTTGGATTTGAGTAATTTTAACACAAGCAAAGTAACAAATATGTCAGATATGTTTAAGGATAGCAGTGCCTTAGTAACAATTAATTTGAGTAGTTTTGATACAAGTCAAGTAACAGCAATGTCTGGTATGTTTGAAGATTGTTATAATTTATCAAGTCTTGATGTAAGTAATTTTAATACAAGTCAGGTAACAAGTATGGGTTCCATGTTTGCTGGTTTAAAAAGTATCACTAGTTTGAATTTGAGTAATCTTAATACAAGTAAAGTAACAAATATGGGTGGAATGTTTGCAGAATGTATTAGTTTAACAACTCTTGATTTAAGTAGTTTTGATACAAGTAATGTAACCAATATGGTTTTTATGTTTTGTGAGTGCACTAGTTTAGCAAATCTTGATTTAAGTCAGTTTGATACTAGTAAAGTTACTAATATGTCCAGTATGTTTTCTGGATGTGGTAAATTGACAACAACAATTAATATCATGAATCCTAATACTAAAGAGTATAGTTTCATGTTATCAGGCACAGCTTCAAATGATGGTTCTAAAGTAGTATTAAATTATACAAGTGCAACATCAGCATTGGTAGATAAGATGCTTGATACCAAATTTAGAGATGAACATGTTGAAAAAGGAATAGAAATTGCAATTTAAATATTTGTTTTTAAATTTTTATAATATTTTTTCTTTTTATTAAAATAATATTGCTGCATAATAGAATGTATTATATAATGTAATTGTTGAAAGATGAATTTATTTATCTTATAAAAGGAGAGAAAGAAAATTTTATGAGTCAAGATATTATTAAAATGACAACTGAAAAGATGGAAAGTACAATGGAAGTTGTTTCTAAAAGATTTTTAACTGTTAGAGCGGGAAGAGCTAATCCTTCTAGTTTGGATTGTATAGTTGTATCTTACTATGGAGTTGATACACCATTAAAGCAACTTGCAACTATTTCAGTACCTGAAGCTAGACAATTATTAATTAAACCATATGATAAAGGGTGTTTAGCAGCAATTGAAAAAGCAATCTTTGAATCAGATTTAGGATATACTCCAAATAATGATGGAGAATCAATTAGAATAATAATACCTGTTCTTACTGAAGAAAGAAGAAAAGAATTAACTAAACAAGTTAAAACAATGGCAGAAGAAGGAAAAGTTGCTATTAGAAATATTAGAAGAGATAGTAATGAAGAAGTAGAAAAACAAGAAATTGGAGAAGATGAGAAGAAAAGTTTAACAGATGAAGTTCAAAACTTAGTAAATAAATATAACAAAAAAATAGAAGACATGTTAAAAGAAAAAGAAGAAGAATTAATGAGCATTTAATTCTTCTTTTTGAGTAATTTGTTACAAGTTGTTGTTAAATTACTAAAATTGTCATCCATAAAAGTTATATTATGGCATCTAATATTTCTTAACAATTTATTTGGTGTTAACTTTGATAACTGTAATAATTCATCCATTGCTTTTTCTTGATCTTTTTTATAAAGAGCAAATAAATCGTTTGCACAAAGAAAAGAAAAACAGTTCATTGATGAATGAAAAAGTGGATTTTCTAAGGCATCTATTATATCGTTTATATTAACATTAAGATTAATCTTATTATCTTTTAAGTTACTATTAACATTATCAACACTTATTTTACCTTCACTATCTTTATTTTCAATAGTAGAAAGACCTAGTAAAATTCTTTTACTATAAAATTTAACATTAAATAAATCACTTATAATTATACTATCTTTATAAGTTGTTTTTAGATAATCAGCTGTTAAAAAATCAGCAAAGAATCCCTCTAATTCAGTAAGATATGGTGTTTTATGAGAAAAAATATTTGGATAATAAATACTTATATAATAGGATATAGTCGAATGGAAAAATTCGTGAACAATTGTTGCAATATCTAAAATAGAATTATTTCTTAATACGTTTATGTAATATTTATTTTTTAACTCATCATGAAAACATATTCCACTATATTCTGCTGTTTCAATAGATTTTTGAATATTTAAATCTATATTATTTTTATTTGCTTTGTAAAAATTAATGAATTTTTGATATTTAGTACTTTTGATAATTGTGTCTGCTAGTTCTACTAATTCATCATTATTTAAAGCAACTAAATCAAAAGGAAGAGGTTCATTTATTGTATAAGTACTTAATATTTCATATAATTTTGCCATATGTAAATCTATTTCTTTATTTTTCCCATAATAGTCTTCTAAAAAACATTCTTCTATTAATTCTTTTTCTGTAAGATTAAAATTATCATCTGATATTTGATTTAGATTTTTTTTATCTAATTTATAATTTTCTAAAATTGCATTATACATAAAGATATTTTGAGTAATCTGTTCAGCATAATAAGAAAGATTATCATGAATATCTATAGTTCTGATGATTTTATTGTATTCTTCTAAATTGCGTCTTATTTCTTCAATGTTCCAATGATATTTTGTCATAGTTTTTCTCCTTTTATAGTTAAATATTTTAACTTATGTTTACATAAAAGTAAACAATATAGTGTAAATATTGTTTTAGTTTGGTATAATAAATTTAGAAAGAGGGTATGTTAATGTCAACACCACATATAGAGTCAGAAGCTTTTGATATTATGGAAACAGTAATTATGCCAGGAGATCCACTACGTAGTAAATATATTGCCGATAATTATTTAGAAGATGTCAAAGTTGTTAATACAGTTCGTAATATGTTAGGTTTTACTGGCGTGTATAAGGGAAAGAAAATAACTATTTTTGCATCTGGTATGGGAAATGCTAGTATGGGAATTTATTCATATGAACTATATAAATATTATAATGTTAAAAATATCATTAGAATAGGAACAAGTGGTGCTTATTCGAGAAAGTTAGATGTTATGGACTTATTACTTGTAGAAGATACTTATTCAGCTTCCTCATATGCTAAAGAACAAAATGGAGATACAAAAACGATTATTGATGCTGATTCTTTGTTGAATGAAATTATTATTGATACTTCAAAAAAGTTGGGACAAGACTTAAAAGTTGGAAGAGTGCATTGTTCAGATACATTATATAAAGAAAATGATAACTACAAAGAAATAAATAATGAATATGGTTGTTTGGCAGGAGAGATGGAAACTTTTGCTTTATTTCATAATGCTAAAGTCTTAAAAAAACGGGCAGCTTGTATTTTAACAATTTCTAATAGTTTAGTTACTAGTGTTGAAACAGATAGTAAAGTACGAGAAAAAGGATTAGACAGTATGATTAAATTAGCTTTGGAAAGTGCTTTGAGGATGTAATATGATTGATTTAAGAAAAATGCCAAAGGTTGAACTTCACCTTCATTTAGACGGTTCAGTTAATTTATCATTATTAGAAGAATACTATGGTCGTAATTTAAAAGATGAAGTTACAGCTAAAGAAAAATGTCTTAATCTTTCTGACTACTTGAGTAAATTTTTGCTTCCAGTTGAGTACTTGCAAAGTAAGGAAAATATTACCAAAGCTTGTCATTTTTTGAGCCGTGATTTAGAAAATGATGGAGTTATTTATGCGGAAGTAAGGTTTGCTCCTTGTAAACATACATCAATATTAGAACTTGAAGAAGTAATTGAAACTGTTATTAATGCTTTTAAAAAAGGAAATGTATTAATCAATGTAATTTTATGTATGATGAGAAATGATTCTTATCAGGATAATTTAAAAGTTATAGAACTTGCATCAAAATATTTAGATAAGGGAGTAGTAGCAGTTGATCTTGCTGGAGATGAAGCACATTATAAAACAAAAGAATTTGAAGCATTATTTAATATATTAAATGAAAAAAATATTCCTTTTACAATTCATGCTGGTGAAATAGATGATTTTGATAGTATACAAGATGCAATTAATTTTGGGACCAAAAGATTAGGACATGGAATAAATGCTTTTAAATATCAAGAACTGTTAAATAACATTATTTCAAAAAAAATATTACTCGAAGTTTGTCCTACTAGTAATATTCAGACAAATGTTGTTAATAAATATCAAAATCATCCAATAAAAAAACTAAAGGAAAGTGGTTGCTTAATTAGTATAAATACAGATAATCGTACTGTTTCAAATATTACATTGACAGAGGAATATCAAAAACTTATTGATAATTTTTCCTTTACAATTGATGATTTAATTAAATTTAATATAAATGCTATTAATTATTCATATCTTAGTGATAGTGAGAAATTAAAAAAATATGAAGAAATTGTTAGATATTCAAAAATAAATTTATAACTTATGGTTATACTAAGGGTGAGGTGAAATAATGGAATATCAAAAACATGATATGGGAAGTTTTAATTTACATTTGATTAAAACAGACAAATTTAGAACAGTTACAATTAGAGTTTCTATGAGAAAAGAAATAACCGAAGAAGAAGTTACTTATAGAAATGTTTTAGCAGATATGCTAGTTTATTCAACAGCAAAATACAAAACAAAAAGAGAACTTATTTTAAAAGAACAAGATTTGTATTCAGCTCATGTATCGGCATCATCTAGTCGTAGTGGGATGTATAATAACATCAATTTTACATTAAAAATGCTACTTGATAAATATACAGAAAAGGGTATAGAAGAAGAAGCTATTAAATTTTTTAGTGAAATTTTGTTTGATGCAAATGTAGAAAATAAAAAGTTTGATGAAAAAGCTTTTGATGTTATAAAAAAAGAAAATAAATCGATTGTTGAATCATATAAAGAAAATACTTCTAAGTATAGTATTATTAGACTTTTACAAAACATGGAAGATAAACCTTATAAATATATAGAATATGGTAATATGGAAGTAATAGATAAAATGACTAGTGAAAGTCTTTATAACTTTTATAAAGAATTCTTTAGCAAATCACTTATTGATATCTATGTTTTAGGAGATATTGATACTTCAAAATATATAGAGCTTATAAAAAAATATTTTGTATTTGATACTTTTAAACGAAAGAAAATAAGTCCAATAATTAAGGCAGATAAGATTAATAAAAGAATTAAAACAATAATTGAAGAGGATAATATAATTCAATCAAAACTAGCAATTGGTTGTAAAATTGATAATTTAAATGAGTTTGATAGAAATTATACACTTACTTTATATAACTTAATTTTAGGTGGAGGATCAGAATCAAAATTTTTTAAAAATATTAGAGAGAAGCATTCACTTTGTTATTATGTATCATCAAGTGTAAGAAAATTAGATAATTTGCTTATTATAAAGGCAGGAATTTCTAAAGAGAATTTTAAAGAGACTTTAAAAAGAATAAAAAAAGAAATGAAAGATATGACACTTGGAAAGTTTGATGATATAGATATCGAAAATGCAGTAAATAATTATATATCAGCTTTGAGTGATATTTTAGATTCAAGTGATGCTATTATTGAAACATATGTTGCCAAAGATTTACTTAATTTAGACGATATTGAAACGAGAAGTCAAAAGATAAGAGAAGTTACTAAAGAAGATATAATTAGAGTAAGTAAATTAGTATCTATGTCTGTTGTATATTTATTAGAGGGGGTTAAAGAATGAGACAATTAGAATTTAAAAATTTGGACCAAAAATACTACTATGAAAAGTTAGAAAACGGTTTAGAAATCTTTCTTGTACCATATAAAAATAAAAATAATTATGCTATTAATTATGTAACTAAATACGGTTCTAATGTTTTAGACTATAAGGTTGATGGTGAAGAAAAGAAAGCACCTCCAGGAATAGCACACTTTCTAGAACATAAAATGTTTGAATCAAGTGATGGAATAGATCCATTTACCTTTGCTTCTAAAAGTGGGACTTACTGTAATGCAATGACTAGCTATACTGCAACTAGATACTTATTCGAAGGAAATAAGAACTTTTTAGAAAACTTAGAATATATGATAAACTTTGTTAATGAACCTTATTTTACAGATGAAAATGTTTTAAAAGAAAAAGGTATTATTATAGAAGAAGTAAAACAATACAATGATGATATAGAATGTATTTTAGACTTAGAAACAAGAAAATCTATATATAAAAATCATCCAATTATAAATGATATAGGTGGTACAGTAGAAACTGTTTCTAATATAACTAAGGAAGAGTTGTATGATTGTTATAATACGTTTTATCAACCATCTAACATGTTTATTGTTGTAACTGGTAATTTTGATGTAGATGAGTGTTGTAATATTATTAAGAACAATAAATATTTAAAAGAGAAAAATAAAATTAAGAAATTTGAAGTTTGTTATTTAGAAGAACCAGATACTGTTACCGATAGTTATGTAAAAACAGAAGTTAATTTAGTAAAACCTAAACTTTCTTATAATATTAAATTTTTATTTGATAAAGATAGAAAGTTTGAATACTCAATGTATATAAATATGTTTTTATCATTAGTTTTTGGAAATTCATCTAAATTCTGGGAAAGAATGCGTAATGAGGGAAAGGTTACTTCTTTTGGATATGCAACAATGAATACAGATAAACATATGAGTATAACAATTCTTGCTGAAACAGAAAAACAAGAAGAGTTAATTAAAGATATTTCTAATGAATTTAAGAACTTTACTATAAAAGAAGAAGATATGGAAAGATTAAAGAAAGTATGGATTGCATCAGAGGTTGTTATGATTGATAATATTTCAGTTACTTTAGATAACATTGTATATGATGTTATAGAATATGGAGATATTATTGATAATAAGACTGAGTTAATTAGAAAAATAAATAAAAAAGATATGGATGAAATTCTTAATTCAATTGACTTTGATAATAAAAGTGTTGTGGTATTAGAACCTAATAAAGTAAATTAATAAATAGTTTGTTTTATTAGTAAAAAATTTTGTTTTTAAAGAATAAAAGTGACTATTAATTAGCCACTTTTATTTAGTATATAACTAAATATAAGTTTACTATATTTTATTTGGGTGTATTTTTTTAGTTGTGATAGATGGCATTTTGTATTAGAAAAAATAGGTCTTGTCAACTTTTAAATTACGTGCTATTATTAAATAGTGAGGTGAAGAGTTATGAAAAAGATGTTAGCATTTGGTGGTACTTTAGTTTTAGCCTTATGTCTTACTGGATGTGGTTCTGATGACAAAGAAAAGCTAATGACTTGTACTAAAGAAGATTCTATTGGAAACGGTTTAAGAGGAGAATACAAGTATGAAGTTTCATATAAAGGTAAATATGTAACTGTTGTAAAATCCACTGAGAAAATCGTTGCTGAGGATAGTGTAAAATCAACATTACCAGTGTATAAGGAAGCAGTAGAAAATGTTTATGCTCCATATAAGGACGTTAAATATTATGATGCTAAAGTAGTTGTTGATGGTAACACTTTAACTTCTTCAGTTGAGATTAATTATTCTAAGATTGATACTGACAAATTAATCAAAATTGATCAGAATAATGCTCAATTGATTAAAGATGGTAAAATAAAGATTGATGACATGCAATCATATTATGAAAGTAGCGTTATCAAAGCAACTTGCAAAAAGTAGTTTTTAAGTTAAAGCCTAGTTTAGTATTTACAAGACTAGGTTTTTGTATTATAATTTAAAACGTAGTAATTAATTACGATGACTGAGAAGTAGTAGGAGAATTAACTTTATTTTAGAGAGTTTATGGTTGGTGTAAATAAACATAAAGATTCTTTGAATTCGTCTCACGAGTACTTAGATAAAAAGTTTAAGCGTGTTATTCGCGTTAAGAATTTAAGTTGCATAAGTTTTACTTATGAAATAAGGTGGTACCGCGATATGTTCGTCCTTAAGTGATGAATATATCGTTTTTTAGTTGTTAAGGAGGAAATTTTATGAATAAAGAAGAAATAATTAATAGCCTTTTAAGTGATATTAAAAGTATTAAAACAATTAAAGAGGTAAATGATTTAAAAGTAAAATATCTAGGAAAAAAGGGACTAGTTACTTCTCTTACTAAAAATATGCGTGATTTAAGTGAAGATGAACGTCGACTTGTTGGTAAAGATTTGAATGAATTAAAACAGCAAGTTACAGAAAAACTAGATGAGGTTTTAATTAGATTTCAGGAAGAAGAGTTAAATAAAAAGTTAGAAATGGAAAAGATTGATGTTACTCTTCCAGGGATTAGTTTACCTATAGGTAGTCCTAATATTTTAGAAAAGTTAATAGAGGATTTGGAAGAGTTATTTATGGGAATGGGCTATGATGTAAAAGAAGGACCTGAAGTCGAGGAAGATTTGTATAATTTTGAACTTCTTAATTTACCAAAAGGACATCCAGCAAGAGATGCTCAAGATACGTTTTATACTAAAGATGATACATTGCTACTTAGAAGTCAAACATCACCTGTACAAGTTAGAACAATGTTAAGTATGGAAAACAAAGAAGCAATTAGAATAATTTGTCCTGGAAAAGTATATCGTCGTGATGATGATGATGCTACTCATTCTCATCAATTTACTCAAATGGAAGGACTTTTAGTTGATAAAGATATTTCTTTAGCTGATTTAAAAGGAACATTTGATATTGTTGCTAAACATTTATTTGGAAATGATAGAGAAACTAGATTTAGACCATCTTTTTATCCGTTTACAGAGCCTTCAGTAGAACTTGATATTTCTTGTTTTAATTGTGGTGGTAAAGGTTGTCATATTTGTAAAGGTACTGGATGGATAACAGTTGGAGGAGCAGGATTAATTCATCCAAAAGTACTAGAAAATGGTGGTTATGATTCTAATATTTGGGGTGGATTTGCTTTCGGATTTGGAATTGAAAGACTTGCAATGTTAAAGTATGGGATAACAGATGTGAGAACTTTTTATACAACAGATTTAAGGGTTATGAATACGTTTGACAGGAGGGAAAGTTAATTATGGCAATAAGTGTTTCTTGGATTAATGATTATGTTGATACAACAGGTGTTGATTTAAATGAACTTGCTTTAAAAATAACAAAGGCAGGTATTAATATTGAAGCTGTTAATAGTAAAAGAATTGACAATTTAGTAATTGGTAAGGTATTAGAATGTTCTAATCATCCTGATAGTGATCATTTACATGTTTTAAAAGTTGATGTAGGAAGTGAAATTTATCAAATAGTATGTGGGGCTTCTAATGTATCTTGTGGTATAAAGGTAATTGTTGCTCTACCAGGAGCTGTTTTACCAGGTGATTTTGTAATAAAAGAATCAACTATTAGAGGTGTTACTTCATGTGGAATGGTATGTGCTTTGTTTGAACTTGGTAAGGAAGAAAAAACTGAAGAAAATTACAATAAAGGAATTCATATTGTAGAAGATGATGTAGAAGTTGGAACGGATGCTAATGTTTATTTGGGATTTGATGATGTTTCATATGAACTTGATTTAAATCCAAATCGATTTGATTGTAATAATCATATTCCTTTTAGTTATGAGGTTGCAGCAGTTTTAGGAAAAAAAGTAAAATTACCAGATGTTTCTTATACTAAGATAAATGAAGATGTTAATAAGTATATGAAACTTAAGGTTGAAACCAAAAATTGTACAATGTATAATTTAAAGATGGTTACAGATGTAAAGGTTGGGCCATCACCTGATTTTATTAAAAATAGATTAGAACTTGCTGGAATGCGTTCTATTAATAATGTTGTTGATATATCTAATTATGTAATGCTTGAATATGGGCAACCTCTACATTTTTTTGATAAAGAAAAAGTAGGAGATACTATTTTAGTTAGAATGGCAAATGAAAAAGAAAAAATTAAGACTTTAGATAAGGTAGAACGTACTTTATCAAGTGATGATATCGTTATAACAGATGGTAAGAAACCTATTTGTATTGCTGGTGTTATGGGTGGTTATGATTCTTCAGTTGATGATAATACAAAGACAATTGTTATAGAAAGTGCTATTTTTAATCCATATAATGTTAGATATACTTCTATTAATCATAATCTTAGGAGTGAAGCAAGCTTACGTTATGAAAAGGGACTTAATTATGAATATTGTAATATGGCAATTGAGAGAAGTTGTCATTTGCTTGAAAAGTATGCTGGTGCTAAAGTTTTAGATAAAACGATTTGTTATGATGAAGTTGAAAAAAGTAAGAAATGTGTTAAAGTAGATTTAAAAGATATTAACAATCTTTTAGGGTTAATTTTGACAGTTGATGATTGTAAGAAGTCTCTTGATGGATTAGGATTTTCTTATATAAACGATGGAGATATTTTTGATATTACTATACCTAATAGAAGACTCGATGTTATTAATCATGTTAATGATATGGCAGAAGAAGTTGGAAGACTTTATGGATATGATAGTATTGTTGGAAAACTTCCTAAAGTTTTATCTAAACCAGGTAGATATACTGGTACTAGTGGTCTTAGAAAAGATATCAGTAAAAGACTTAGAGCAATGGGACTTAATGAGGCTAGAACGTATTTGTTAGTATCGGAAGAATTAAATGAGATGTTTAAGTATAATAGAGGTAATTCTATTACTTTGTTAAAACCTATGAGTGATGATAAAAAGATTATTAGACAGACATTGATACCATCTTTACTTAAAGTTGTTGATTATAATAATGCTAGAGGAGTAAAAGATATTTTACTTTATGAAATTGCTAATGTTTATTTTGATGATGATAAAGAAGATACTTTGGTTAGTGCTTTGATGACTGGTAATTATATGATAGAAGGTTGGCATGGGGTAAATAAGATGGTTGACTTTTATTTAATAAAGGGTATTGTGTGTAATTTACTTGATTATCTTGGTTTCAAGAATAGATATACTTTTATAAAGAAGGAAAATGATGGTTTACATCCTGGGATATCAGCTTCTATCTTATTAGATAGAGAAGAGATTGGTTTTATTGGTAAGGTTCATCCTTTGATTAGTAAAAATGATATATATGTTTTTGAATTTAGTATGAAAAAAGTATTTGATAAGAAAGTAAAGGCATTGAAATATAAGGAAGTTTCTAAGTACCCATCAGTTGTTAAGGATTTGGCATTTATAGTAAAAGAAGAAATTTCTTCAGATCAAGTTATAGATGCTATTAGAAAAAGTGGTGGAAGGCTTTTAAAAGATATTAATGTATTTGATGTTTATAAGGGAGAAAATATTGATAATAATTTGAAATCACTTGCTTTTTCTTTAACTTTTATGGATGATACTAGAACACTTACAGAAGAGGAAGTAATGGATGTATTTAATAAGATAATTAAATCTGTTTGTGAAAAACTTGATGCTAAGTTACGTGATAAGTAGAATTAATTTTTTGTGTAAAGATAAGAGGTCTTAGAAAGAAAGAGACTTCTTTTTTTAGTTTTTGATTATTATTGCTTGTTAAAGAATTATAAAAAAGGTATAATTGATTTAGATAGTGATAATAGGAAGTTTTAGATTAAAGGTTAAAATTTTATCTATTTGGAATGTAGTGATAACGTGGAAAAATTATTTATAAAGCAGATGGTAATACTATAGAAGAAAAGAGTTTTAAGTAAAAGGATGAGTTGGTGAAATGTATGAATAAAAGGAAAAGTTTTGTTATAGTTATAATGATAGTTTTAGCTGTTGTTTTAGTTGGTACAAGTTATGCTTTATG
>CANORV010000046.1 GCA_947569245.1 uncultured Mycoplasmatota bacterium
GTAAATGCGATGAATTTGTTCGAAAAAATGTGTCTAAAAACTTGACATAAATTCATATGTCGTTTCAAATGGTATTAAAACATTATCTTCTAATAATAGTCCTCTAAATACGTTTTAGTTCTATGTCGTTTCAAATGGTATTAAAACATAAAGATATAGAGTGTAAATTAGAATTAAGTTTTAGTTCTATGTCGTTTCAAATGGTATTAAAACATTCAAAAAAATACATTGACATGTATTCAAGTTTTAGTTCTATGTCGTTTCAAATGGTATTAAAACAATCTAATAATTCATCAGATTATAATCCATGTTTTAGTTCTATGTCGTTTCAAATGGTATTAAAACTATTTGTTAGTCCTATCGTTGCTATACCACGTTTTAGTTCTATGTCGTTTTTTAAGTGTATAATTAATTTTTAAAAGTAAGTAGAATAGCTTTTCTGTTTACATAACTATATTTTTTAATAAAGTCCTTATTTTTTGATAATTTCATTATTACAAATATATGATAATGATTGAATATCTAACATGCAACATTAAATATTAAATACTGAAAGTATGTATTGTATGTAGATATTTTATTTTATAAGAAAAGACCATAATGGTCTAATCATGAATTTAAATTTTAGAAGAAATCAAAATGATATTATTTGCAACATCTAGAATGATTATTTGATTCACTACCACAGAATATGAAGAATATTACGAATACAATTATAACAATCCATAACCAATTTTGATTATCATTTTGACAACAGTAATTAGGATATCCAAACATCATAATTATTCCTCCTTTCATAATAATATATTTATACTTAATAACTAACACCATAATAAACACCCAGATTTAATATTTTTCTTTAAAAAAATTTAATTTTATGTTATATTATTTTTGTAAGAGAGGGGTCTTTATGTGAATTATGTAGAAGATTCATTATTAAAAGTACGAGAAAACGGGTTAATGTTATCTGATAGGCAAGTTTTAATATTAAAAAATAATGGTATTAATTATAAAAATTATAATAATATTAAAAGTCTAGTCTTTCAAATAGAATCGATTTTAAATGAAAACTATGATGAAGCTTTAGAAGATTTAGATGAAGTTTCAAAGCAATTATCAGAAATTAGTTATTATAATTATACAAATAAATAAATTTATATAGGAGAGTGTTATTTATGAAATATGAATTAAAATCTGAAAAAATTAAGAATTGTTTAAAAAAACAAAAAAGACTATTATATTTTATGATAGGTTCTATAGTTTTAGCCTTAGGATTTGGAATTTGGGCATTTATGATAGAAAATAAAGATCTTGGTAAAGCTATGACTTTACATGAAGCTATATATAACAACGTTGGTGAAGGTGAATATGTTGAAATTACACTTCATGACAAACCTTATTCTTTTCTTTATATGATAATGATTACGGACATAAATATTATTTTTTATATGATAAAGAGTACTCATATGTAGGATATCTTTCTACAAGTGAAGCTGATAGATTATCAAAAATAGATTATGAAAAAGAAAAAGTTACATTAAAGGGAAAAACAAAAAAGATTCCTACTGATATAAAAAATATTGGTATTCAAGCACAAAAAAAATGGTATGGAGCTGATGCCTTTAAAGATGGTTCATTTGAAGATTATTTTGGAGCTATCTACATAGATACTGTTACTCCATTAAGAAATGCTGGATTTCAATACTTATTCTTATTTATTTTTCTTATCATAGCTCTTTGTTTTGGTCTAATATATTATTTTAATCAAAAGAGAACAAAAAAAGCAATTAACAAATTTACTCAGAATGAATTAGATGATATTTGTAATGAAGTTGAAAGTGATACTACATTAGCTATGTCAAAAGAATCAATGTATTTTACTGATAAGTATATTGTTAATGTTTCAAGCGGCTTAGATATTATTAAATATTCAGATATTGTATGGGTTTATCCTTATGAACTTAGACAACGTGGAATAACTACTGCTAAGAGTATTATTATTTATACTAATGATAAAGTAAGACATACATTGGCTAACTTTAACGCAATTAGTAAAAAAGGTAAAAAAGTATTTAATGAAATCTTTGAACTTGTAGCTTCAAAAAATACACAAGCTGTGGTTGGTTATACTAAAGAAAATAGAAAACAGATGAAAGATTTATATAATATAAAATAGGTGATTTAAATGAATAAAAAGACAGTAATTGTTACTGGTGGAAGTAGAGGTATCGGTAAAGCTATAGTTAAGTCCTTTGCTGAGATTGGCTATAATATTGTAATAAACTATAAAACTAGTGAAAATGATGCATTGTCTTTAAAAAAGGAAATAGAAGAAACTTATGGGGTTTCTTCTATAACTTTAAAAGCAGATGTGTCATGTGAAGAAGATGTTAAAAAGTTATTAAATAAAACCCTTGATAAATTTGGAAGTATTGATATTTTAGTAAATAATGCAGGAATAGCACATGATAACTTTCTTGAGTTTAAGACAAAAGATGAATTTCTAGATACACTTAATACAAATTTAGTAGGTACATTTTTAACTTGTAAATATATTGGTTCTTATATGTTTGAAAAGAAGAAAGGTAATATTATAAATATATCTTCTACTAATGGAATAGATACATTGTATCCTGAAAGCATGGATTATGATGCTAGTAAGGCTGGAGTTATTTCTTTAACAAAAAATTTTGCTAATTTGTATGCCCCTTACGTGAGAGTTAATTCAATTGCTCCTGGTTGGGTTAATACTGATATTACTAAGGAACTTGATAAAGAGTTTATTGATTTAGAAGTAAAGAAAATTCTTCTTGAGCGTTTTGCAGATGTTGAAGAAATTTCAAAAGTAGTAAAATTTTTAGCAAGTGATGATGCTAGTTATATAAATAAAACGATAATTAGAGTAGATGGTGGTCTAAAATGAATGAAGTATTAAAAATTGATAAAAGCATATTTGAACTGTTTGAAAAGTGTGAATTAGATCTTCAGGATAAATTTAGGGAAATTGATAAAATGGCTTTTAAAAATAGTTTTAAGGTATTAGAAACATTTAATAAATATCAAATAAGTGAGTCCCATTTCTCATCAACTACAGGTTATGGATATGGAGATGTTGGCAGAGATACAATAGAAAAAGTTTTTGCTGATGTCCTTGGTGGTGAAGATGCTTTAGTGAGAAGTCAATTTATATCTGGAAGTCATGCGTTAACTGTAACACTATTTGCTTTGTTAAGACCTGATGACTTACTACTTAGTATATCAGGAAAGCCTTATGATACTTTAGATGAAGTAATAGGAATTGTAGATAATCCTAGCAGCTTAAAATCTTTTGGGATAAGATATGATGAGATTGATTTAGTAGATGATGATTTTGATTATAAAAAAATTGAAGATTATTTACAAAAAAATAAGGTTAAGGTTATTGAAATTCAACGTTCTAAAGGTTACTCAACTAGAAAAAGTATTTCGATTGAAAAAGTTGCAAAAGTAGTAAAACTAGTTAAAAAAATTCAACCATCTACGATTATTATGGTTGATAATTGTTATTGTGAATTTGTATCTGATTTAGAACCAACGTCTGTTGGTTGTGATATTATAGTTGGTTCATTGATTAAAAACTTAGGTGGAGGAATTGCTCCAAATGGTGCCTATGTTTGTGGAAAAAGTCAATTAATAAAACTTGTTTCTGAAAGACTTACATTGCCGGGTGAGGGAAGGGAAGTTGGTCCAACACTTGGAATTAATAAAAATTTTTTGCAGGGATTATTCTTTGCTCCTAGTGTAGTTGCTAGTAGCTTAAAACTTGCAATATTAACAAGCAAAGTTATGGAAGAATTAGGTTTTAATGTTGAGCCAAAGTGGAATGATGAAAGAGTTGATATAGTTCAAAATATTATTTTTGGTAAAAAAGAAGCATTGATTAAATATTGCCAAGGTATTCAAATGGCTTCTCCTATTGATTCTAATTGCATTCCTGAAGCTTGGGATATGCCAGGATATCAAGACCAAGTTATTATGGCTGCAGGTACATTTACACAAGGTTCATCTATAGAACTTTCCTGTGATGGGCCAATTAGAGAACCTTATATAGCATATCAACAAGGTGGCTTGACATATGATATGGGAAAAATAGGCATAATGAAAGCTGTTTCAAATTTAATGTGTAAATAAGAAGTAATATGATAAATTTGTCATGTTCTTTTTTTTTAATTGTGATAAAATTATCATGAGAGAAGTGATTTTATGAATAAAATAAAGGGATTATCCAAAATAGAAGTAGAAAAAAGAATTAAAAATAAACAAATTAATTATGATGTAAACCCTAAAACTAAAAATATCAAACAAATTATACTATCTAATGTTTTTACACCATTTAATATGCTTAATTTTTTTCTTGCTTTTTTATTGATTATAGTTTCCTCATATAAAAATCTTCTTTTTTTGGGAGTTGTTATATGTAATACCATTATTGGAATTATTCAGGAAATAAGAAGTAAAAAAACAATTGATAAACTAAATTTGTTAGTTGATGATAAAGTTACTGTTATTAGAGATGAAAGAGAGGAAAGAATAAGTATTAATAGTGTTGTCTTAGACGATATACTTTTATATAAAATAGGAAACCAGGTTTGTGCAGATAGTGAGGTTGTTTTTGGACAAGTTTTAGTAAATGAGGCTTTTTTAACAGGAGAAAGTGAACCAGTTTTAAAAAATGTTGGTGATACTTTATTATCAGGTAGTTTTATAGTTGGTGGTAAGTGTTATGCTAAGGTAATCCATGTTGCATTTGATAATTATACGGCCAAGATTACTAAAGATACAAAATATATCAAACCATGCAAATCAGAAATTATGAATACTATTAATAAGATAGTTCATTTTATAGCAATTATTATTGTTCCTCTAGGAATTTTGTTTTTTCTTTCTCAATACAAATTGGAAAATGATTTTAGTAGTGCCATAGTTCACACTGTTGCAGCACTCACTATAATGATACCTGAAGGACTTGTGCTTTTAATTAGTGTTGTATTTTGTGTTGGAATTATTAGACTTAGTAAACATAATGTATTAGTGCAGGAAATGAATGCAATAGAATCTTTAGCAAGAGTTGATGTTATTTGTTTAGATAAAACAGGTACTCTTACTGAAGGAAAGATGGAAGTAAGTGAAATTAAAAGTTTTTCTGATAAATATGATGTTTCAAAATTACTTGGAACAATTGCTAAAGAGTCAACTGATGAGAATGCAACGATGATTGCACTTAAAAATAAATTTGTTGATAGTTATGATTTTCTGAAAACAGGTGAGATTAATTTTTCTTCTGATAAGAAATACTCAGCATTGTCATTTGAAAAAGAAGGAGTATTTATTCTAGGAGCAATTAATTCTATTCAAAAAAAAGTAAATCCTGCTATTTTGAAAGAAGTTAATTTAGCTAGTAAAAATAATAGAGTAATAGGGCTTTATCACAGTAATCATGAAGGTTTTGACGATAATATGTTTGATGACATTCAGCTAATTGGTTTGATATTAATAAAAGATATTATTAGAAAAAGTGCAAAAAAAACACTTAAATACTTTAAAGATTGTGGTGTTTCAATTAAAATTATTTCTGGTGATGATCCAGTTACAGTATCATCTATTGCAAGTAACCTTGAAATAGAAAATTATGATAAATATATTGATTTATCTACTACATCAGTTGCTGATTTAAGTAGTATAGTAGAAAAATATACTATTTTTGGACGTGTTACTCCAGAAATGAAAAAGAAAATAGTTCTTGCTTTAAAAGAAAATAAACATACTGTTGCAATGACTGGTGATGGGGTTAATGATTGTTTGGCACTCAAAGAAGCAGATTGTTCAATTGCTATTTTTAATGGAAGTGAAAGTGCCCGTAATGTTAGTAATTTAGTATTGTTAGATTCTGATTTTAAGAGTATTCCAAACATTGTTTTAGAAGGAAGAAGAAGTGTTAATAATATTGAAAGATCAGCATCATTATTTTTAACTAAAACAATTTATGCAACTATTATGACATTTTTCTTTATGTTTATTAGTCTTCCTTATCCCTTTATACCAATTCAACTTAGTTTAATAAGTACGACTACTATTGGAATTCCTTCTTTCTTTTTAGCACTTGAGAAAAATGATGAAAGAATTAAGGGCAAATTTTTATATAATATTTTAAGACATTCTTTACCGGCAAGTCTTACAGTTTTGTTTCATATAATTAGTTTATCTGCTATTCAAAAATGTAATTTAATGCCACCAGAAATAGTCTCAACAATAGCTGTTATTCTTAGTGGTTATGTGGGATTTTTGCTTATAGTTAAATTATCAAAACCATGGAATAAATATCGTTCAATTTTATTTTCATCAATACTTTTCGTATTTTGTATATCTGTTTTAATGTTTAAAGACTTACTCTCTTTAGAAAAACTTAATTTTTATATGCTTTTAATAGTTGTAGGATTCTTGTTTGTAGATAATGTTATTTATCAGATTAATAATATGATAATTATGAAAATAATTAATAACAGTAAAAGGTTTGGAAATATTTGAAAATATGATATAATATGTATTGCGGGTGGTGGTATTTTTTGATTAAAAAAATTTGGTTGTTTTTTACTTTAGAAAAGAAAATTATTAAATTTCGTTATTATTTAATACATGATATTAACTTGGGAATGATTGAATTTATGAAAGGTAAGTCATTAAGAGGAATTAAAAATAATAAAGAGTGGAATGATTTAGTTTTACATTGTGTCGACTTTTTAATTCCTAAGTTTACTTATAAAGAATGGCTTAAAATACTTAATGCCTATGACTTTTATCAAAAATCATCTAACAATAAGGAACTTGATATTAGAATTAATTTAGAGAATCTTTTAAAATGTCATTACATTGAAATATATAAAAGTTTTGATATGAAGACTTATGGAGAGTATCAAATGAAAAATAAATTAGATTTAAAAAAGTTAGTTTTAATTAATGGTGCAATTAATCCTTTAACTAACAAAAAGGCAGATATTGTATTTATGTTATATAAAAATGATTCAAGAATGTGTTATGATGTTAAAAGTAAAGAGCGTGTTATGTTAGAAAACTTTGTAATTACAGGAGAAACAATTATAATTACATTAGTAGATGTAGCAAGATGTAGAAAATTTATAAATATTAATTTATAGGAGGATAATATGAAAATGTATATTAAAAATGGAGTATTGACTGTAACTGGATTGTCTCTTATTGGATTTACTATATTCAAACTAAATAAGGAAATTTTTAATGACATAGGATATAATAATAAGAGGGAAAAATCAGAAAGAAAAACTATATTATCATGGGAAGATGAAACAGTTAGAAATAATCGACATTATAAAACATTAACTATGAAAAAATAAAATTATTAATAGGAATTAAATGGATGTTATTCCTATTTTTCTTTGGAAAATTATCGTGACATTTCCTTTTCTGAATGATATAATTTATTTATATTAGGGTAGGGTGAAAGTGATGATTTGTAAAAATTGTGGAAGAGAAAACAGCAATGAATCTAAAATATGTATGTATTGTGGAAATAATTTATCCAATATAGAAGCAAAAAACAAATTTTTAAATTTTAAAATAAATAAAAATAAATATGTTAATAATTATGACAAAACTTTAAAAAAAGAAAATAGTAATTTACTTAAATGGTTAGTTTTAGTAACGGTAATTGTTGTTTTTATATTTGTTGGTTTAGTATTTTATAAGAATTATGTTGCTGTTTTTAAAATTGATTTTGAACAATTATATCTTTCTAATAGTTTCTTTCTGAATGATTTATCTGATAATAAAAAATACTATTTATATGACTCTACTGGTACCAAAGTGTTAGATAGTCCATTTTATTCTGTTTCTAAATTTTATGATAAAGTAAGTATTGTACATAATGAAGAAAATAAAGTTGGACTAATAGATGAAACAGGAAAAATGGTAATTGAATTTTCAAAATATCTAGATATAAAAAGAGAAGGTTTTTTGTATAAAGTTACTGATTCTTCAAATAAAAAGTTTTTAGTTGATAAAAATAACAAAAAAATAGCTGATTTACAAGAAAATTCTTTACTAAATGTTAATAGTGACTATTTTTCTATTTTAAAGACAAATGATAAATATAAGATTCTTGATTATAAAGGTAAAAAATTATTAGAAATAGCAAAAGTTGGTTCGTCTTTACCTAGAATTAGTGTGAAAAGTGGTTATTTGTCATTGTTTTATAATGATATTAATTATTTGTTTGATTTAACTATAAGTAAAAAAATATTACAGTTTCAAGATCCAAATCATTATTGTGTAAATAGTGTTAATAAGGAAAATACTGATGAAATTATTTTAAATGTTTGTGGTGATGAATCTTTAAATAATCGTCATGATTATAAATATATAAAGAATAAAAAGATTTTAAAAACAATCAGTGATGAATGTTTGAAATTAGGATTTTCAAATGGTAATTTAATTTGTCAATCAAAGGATGATAATAAAAATTATATTTATTCTAGAAACTTATATAAATCATTTTTGACAACAGATACTAATATTAATTATATTAGTGATAGTTCTTATATTAAAAAGGAAAATGATAAAATTAGTTTTTATAAGAATGATAAAAAAGTTAAGGAACTTGATTGTTATTTACTAGCATCTACTTCAAAAACTTCTTATTTATATAAACTAAAAACGATAGATCAAGATAGTTGTAATTTATCTAAAGGAATGTTTGCTTTCTTTGATGTTAATGGTAAAAAAATAAATGATAGTTTATATAAATATGCCAGTGATTTTGATAAAAATGGTAATAGTATTGTTGGGATTAATACTAATACATATTTTTTAATCGATAAAAATGGTAATAAGATATCTGATGATTATCAGTATATTAATTATGTTAAAACTAATGATATTGTTTATTATTTAGCAGCTAATTCTAAACAATCAGTAGTTTTGGATAAAAATGGAAAAGAGATTTATACATTGGAAAAAAATGATGTTATTGATGTTGAATCTATTAAGGGTAAGAATTATTTGATTATTAAGAATAAAGATTATTATAGTATTTATGATATTGAAAATAGTTTAATGTTGGTTCAGGGACTTTCTAGTTATGTTCTTACTAATGACTATATTACAACACTTGATGGTAATTCTTATTTTAGTTATCGTGGAACATTGATAACAAAAAAATAAAAGAGAATTTTTCTCTTTTAAAATGGATAGTAATATACTGTATTAAAGAAAGTAGAATTGTTTGGAAAATACATAGGATATGGATAAAATGGTCTATTGTTATTATTGTTTCCTATTGCATAACCTGCAATTCCGCCAATTAGTAATGGTGCAACAATTGATGGACCAAAAAAACGATCATCACTGTTATATGTAGTGTAATTATATGGTATATTTCTTGAATATTTTGGTATATTATAATTGTAAGAATACATAAAATATCAACTCCTATGATATTTTATGAATAAAGGAGATATGCGTTAATGGATGACAAATTAAGAGAACTTGCAAGAACTATTGCTAGTTATTCAATAGATGTAAAAAAAGGTGAAAAGGTATTAATTACTACACAATCATTAGAAACAAGAGATTTTGTAATATATTTAATCGATGAAATAACTAAACTTGGTGGTATTCCATTTGTTAATGTTGTTGATCAAAGAATAAATAGTAAACTGCTTGAAGTAACAACAGATAATCGAATTGATTTAGTAAAAAAGTATTCGGAGTTTGAGGTTGATACTTTCGATTCTTTTATTCATATAAAGTATCGTGTTAATGATTATGAAAATAAGAATATAAGTAAAGAAATTACTAAAAAAATGGGAAGAGCTTTAATGAAGACACAAGATGTTAGAGTTAATAAAAGAAAATGGGTACTTTTGAATTATCCATCAGAGTTAGATAGTTACAAGGCTAAAATGCCAATTGATGATTTCAAAAAATATGCTCTTGATGTAATGACTGTTGATTATAGAAAACTAAGTAATATGATAAAGCCATTAAAAGAATTGATGGATAAAACAGACAAAGTTAGAATAGTTTCTCCTGGTACTGATATTACTTTTTCAATTAAAGGAATGAAGAGTGTTCCATGCTGTGGGGACAAAAATATTCCTGATGGTGAACTTTATAGTGCACCTGTTAAAACAAGTGTTAATGGTAAAATTACCTATAATACACCTAGTCCATATCAAGGAGAAATATATACAGGTGTTTGTTTAGAATTTAAAGATGGAAAGATTATTAAAGCTACATGCAATGAAGATAATGAAAAATTAAATGAAATTTTTAATAGTGATGAAGGTGCCCGTTATATTGGGGAGTTTTCTTTAGGATTCAATCCAAAAATACTTTATCCAATGGGAGATATTTTGTATGATGAGAAGATTTTAGGTAGCTTACACTTTACTCCTGGTAGAGCTTATAAGGACTGTTATAATGGAAATGATTCAATGATTCATTGGGATATGGTTTTAATCCAAAGAAGTGATTATGGTGGTGGAGAAATCTATTTTGATGATATTTTGATCAGAAAAGATGGCAAATTTGTTTTAGAAGAATTAAAGCCATTAAACTTTGAAAATTAGAATGTAAGAGGCAAGTTTTATAATTTGTCTTTTTTTGATATAAGGAATGGTTCAATTTACTTTTAAAATAACGAATGATTACTAAAATGTCATTTAAAATGATTCCTATTTTGGTATAATGTATATATAAATGGATGTGATATAATTGAATAAAATTTTAATTGTAGAAGATGATAGTACAATTTCCTTAGGACTTTCATATTATTTAAAACAAGAAGGATATGATGTTACAGTTTCAGATACTTATAAAATGACACTTGAAGTAATTGATAATTCTTATGATTTAGTTTTACTTGATTTATCTTTACCTGATGGTAATGGTTTTGATTTATTTAAGGAAATAAAAAAACGTGTTAATGTCAATGTAATATTTTTAACTGCAGTAGATGAGGAGACTTCTGTTGTTATGGGACTTGATATGGGTGCCGATGATTATATAACAAAACCTTTTAAAGCTAGAGAATTACTATCTAGAGTTAAAAATGTTTTTAGAAGAAATTCTCCTGATGTTATAAAAATAGGAAATGTTACAATTGATATTAGAGGGGCTAAAGTTTTAAAGAACGGTAAAGATGTTTTTTTAACGGCACTTGAATATAAGATACTCTTAATATTAGCACTTAATCCTAATCAGGTATTTACTCGTGAAAAAATACTTGCTGATATATGGTGGTGTTAGTATAGATATATAGACACGAAATTTCGAACGATGTGATATAATATCA
>CANORV010000047.1 GCA_947569245.1 uncultured Mycoplasmatota bacterium
CTTTTTGTGATATCTTTTTTTATCCACAAAATTGTGTGGATAAAATTAGAAAAATAATTTATCCACAGTAAAGTAAAATGTAATGTTAAAATAAATAGTGTAAAGTATAGGAAATCCCTAAAATCTTATTTTTCCTATGGATAGAAGTACAATCTAATTTTTAATTAACATATATAATAAAGAGGAGGCACATTAATATGTCAAATAGAATGATAATAATTGTCTTTATATAGGTAATATGTTATTATAAATCAGAAAGGAAGGATATGTATATGCGAAAGATTATTACGTATTTTTTAGTGATATGTACTTTTGTATACACATTCATGCCAACTGTCACTATGGCATTAAATCAAGGACAGCTGGTAGGAAGTAGTGCAGCAGTGCAATTCACAGAAAAAAATGAAGAAAATGGGATATTAGAATTGGATATAAAATTCGTTATGCCTATTAGGAATATTGAAAATCCAAATATTCAAATTAAACTAATAAAAGAAAATGATAAAGCTGTTATTAGTTTAAACGGAATAACAACAATGGAAACTTTAAACTTTCAACTAGGAAATAACAATAGTGGAATTGTTCAAATCCGTAAGATGAATAAAAATGCTGAAGTAATTAACGGTGTTGATGCTTCAGAAGTAAAATATTATGCTCTAACATTTAAAGGATTAGAAAAGGGCAATTACAGTATCGAATTATCTGGTACTGGATACAAAACCTATGTTTTAAATAACATAGAAATTAATGATTATTCAAAAAGAGTTTCAATCTCTAATGAAAAGGGACTTTTTGAAATAGGTGATATCAACAAAGATAAAGTTGTTGATGAAAAAGATTTGCATGAAATGAAAAACATTCTTGTTAAAAATCAAAATTATAATGAACAATACGACTTAAATCGTGATGGTAAAGTAGATATATCAGACCTTGCAATAATTGCAAGAGTGATAAATGATAACGACAAAAAACCAACAATTGTCAACACTAATGTTAACTTGAAAGCAAGTGATGTTTCGGTATCTGGTAATGTTGAGGGAGATTTAAAAGATTTGTTAACTGATAATAGTATTAATACTTTTAAAGTTAAACCAATTGATGAAAATCAAGAAATTTCTGAAACAAATCCAGCACAATTTACATTAAATATGAAAAATAATGTAAAAATGGAACAAATACGTCTAGACGTAAATGATGAGAACATCCCTCAAGAAATATGCGTAGAAATAACTGATGAAAACAATCAAGTATTACCGGCAAAATGTACTAGTTACAACGCAAATAAATCTATACATTTTTTTACAGATAGACCATCAGCAAACACCATAGTAATTGACTTAGATGGACAAATTGCTGTAAAAAAAGTTACAATTAAAATAACAAAAACTTCAAGTAAAAAATTGGCAGATATTGCTAAAGTAGAGTTTTTAAATAATGTTTATGAAGAAATACCTACACCTAAAATTGAAATGCCAAAAGGTGTATCAGTAACACCAACAAGTGAAAAGGCAACTGTAAGTTGGAATGATATGCCAAATATCACAGGTTTTGAAATATTACTACAAGCTAAAGAAAATGGTCAAATAATAAAAAATACAACTTACCAAACTAATTACACAACATTTCAATTAGATGGATTAAAAAATTACACAGAATACAGTGTAAAAATAAGAGCTGTAAATGGTGAATGGCGTAGTGAATATAGTGAAGAAGTAACTTTTATGCCAAAACCAAACCGTTTACCACCAGCAGTTGATATGGTAAAAGTTACACCTGTAAGTAGCGGTTTTAATATAAGCTTCAAAAAAATGGATGACACATTAAGCTATAACATTTATTATAGAGAATATAAAACAGGTGACTTTATAAAAATAAGCAACATAACATCAACATCATATCAATTAAGAAATCTTAAAGAAAATACAAAATATGAAATATATGTTACTGGTAACAATGATCTTGGTGAAGGTGCAAAATCAGAAACAGCAGTTGGAACAACAAAGGCAAGAGATTTACAAGATTCATCAAACTATAAGCTAATAAATACACCAAATAAAAAAGGACAAAAGGTAAACCATATATCGGCAGTAAATTATGTCACTAATACCATTAATGCAAGTGATATAGCATTAGTTGATTATGATTATAAAACATATTGGAAAAGTAACAGTTGGGATACAGGTGGTTATAATAATTATAATAATGGTCCAACAATCATTTTAGACAAAGAATATACAATAGACCGTTTAGAAGTAACACCAAAAGATGATACAGCATCAATATTTTATGCTAAAATTAACTACTGGGATAAAAATAATGAAATGAAAAAAATAACAGCAAGTGTAAATAGAAAAACTAGCCCAAATGGAGAAGTATATTACGATATTAAATTTGGTAAAATTACTACCTCTAAAATTCAGATTAATTTGGCAAATTATTCAGCAAATGGTGATATTGTAATGCGTGAAGTAAAAATTTATGAATACGATTCATTATTAGATGATGTTGGAAACTTATTTATAGATGATTTACGTGTAGAATTAAAAAATGATGTGACAGAGGACACAATAAAGAAATTAGAAGATCGTGCTAATACTATGGATCCAATTAATAAAGAGTATCACCCTAGTCGTAACATTATATTAAAAGATTTAGAATATGCTAGAAAAATATTAAATGATATCAATATACAAGATACCATCATAGTAGATCAAAATATTAGTAACGAAAAAAATAAGCATTTAGGATTTGCAATGTCAATTAGTGATTACCAACCTTTAGGTGTAGTAGCTGAAGCTGGTGAACAAATTGCTATTTATGTCGGAACAAAAGGCTCTGTACTTCCACAATTAATATTTACACAATTTAATGCAGAGGCATCACAATGGCAACAATCAGTAACTAATTTGAAAAAAGGTCAGAATATTATAACTGTACCTAAAATTGGTTCTATGGATAAAGAACGTGGTGGTTCAATATATATAAGATATCCAAGTGCAACAACATCAAGTGAAATTAAAATACGTGTTAGTGGTGGAACTAAAATACCAGTACTTGATATTCATGATGTAAATACAGAAGAAGGAAAACGCCAAAAAATTTCATCTTATATCGAAGAATTATCAAAATATGTTGAAAATTTACCAAAACAATATGCTGATAAAGAACAAGAATATGACCCATATAATGCAATTTTAAACTCTACAGAAATAGTAACTAAAAACGGTTTATTATCAGTAGCAGCAACACAAGCTTTAGCAGGAATAAAAACTGGTAAAAATACTTTAAAAGAACAAGAAACAAGAGTATATGATTCTATGCTTGCCTTTGATGAAATGGTTGATATGTTCTATCGTCATAAAGGTTTAGCATTAAATGCCAAAGATCCAAAAGATGAAAGACCAAAAGCACGTATTAACATCCGTTATATGAGAATGTTTGATGGGGCTTTCATGTACGCTGGAGGATTGCATATTGGTATTGGTTATGGATCAATTGCTGGATTATTTCAAGGAAAACCAATACAAAACAACAATGGTGATTATACAGCTAGTGGATATTTTGGATGGGGAATAAGCCATGAAATAGGACATCAGATAAATCAAGGATCCCTTGCTATTGCTGAAATTACAAATAATGTTTTCTCATTATTAGCTCAAACAGCAGATGATAAAAATATGGCAAGAATCGAGCCATTATATGAAACCATATACAAAAAAGTAACATCTAATACCCAAGGAAAAGCATCTAATGTTTTTGTAACACTAGGAATGTACTGGCAATTACATTTAGCATATGATAATAATAAAACATTTACAGATGAAAATTCTATATATGCAAGAATTAACCATTTAGCAAGAACAAAGTCATTAAAAGGCTCAAAAGACGATTTATTATTAATGCTAGCAAGTGAGGCAGCAAATAAGAACTTAACTGAATTCTTTGAAAACTGGGGATTAGAATTGAGCGATGAGGCTAAATTATATGCTTCAAAGTTTGAAACCGAAACAAGAAAAATTTGGTACTTAAACGATGCAGCTAGAAGATATCGTCTAAATAATCAAAGACAAATGTCATTAGATACAACAGTAACAGCAAGCCTAATCGAACAAGATAGCCAAAATAAACGATATACAATAAGTATGAGTGTTAATAAAGATAATGATACTATTTTAGGATATGAAATAAAAAGAAATAATGTCCCAATAGCATTTACTCAATCTAACACATTTACAGATAACATTGGTTCAATGAACAATCAAGCAATTGTATACGAAGTAACAGCATATGATAAATATCTAAATAAAACCAATACTTATACTTTAAATGAAGTAAAAGTTGCTCATGATGGAAGTATCAATAAAATAAACTTTGATATAACATCTAACTTTATCGAGTCTGATGAAACAATTGACAATGAAAACCCAGATATTGATTATGATAGTTTAAAAATTAATAAAGTAATAGATGGAAATAGTAATACTAGCTTTAACGGAAGTAAAAGAATAGACGTTAAAGACACAACAAATCCATATATAATAATTGGACTAAATTCAAAATTAGACATAGCTGGAATTAAATATCAACCAGCATCATTAAATGGAAGTCTATTGGAAAATACAATTTCCAAATATAATGTATATGTAAGTAGTAATAATAAAGATTGGACTTTAGCAAAAACAGGAACTTTTACATTTGATGGAAATAGTAATTCTAATACAATCTATTTTGATAAGGTAGGTACGACTGGAGGAAATCAACTTTGGACCTACGAAAATGTTTCATATGTTAAAATTGAAGCCGTAGGTAATACTGGAATAAGTGCTTCCGAAATAGATATCATTGCTCCTCCTGGAGATAATGTTGATGCATCAAGAGATACAATTGGTATCTTAAGTGAAGATTATCACTATATTGATGGTGCCGGAAATGACGCCGTAATTAACAAAGGTAGTGTTATCATCAAGGGAGACTATCGTGGAAATCCAGCATTTAATGTGATTTTATTAGTAGATGCCATAAACAGTGATATAGTATATGAAGGTGAAAACTTCTTATTTGCAAAATTAAATAGCAATGCAGAAATTCATGAAATAGCATCAGGAACGTGGTTTTATGCATTAACTGAAGAACAATATAGAAAAATGGAAAATACTGACATTAGAGCAGAATTATATCGTGTAAATGATGCCATAACTAATGAAGGACAGAGATTAACTTCTACTTCATTAAGAATTTCCAACTTACCAACATATGAAGAATTAAATCCACTAGAAATAGTAGATAGCACAAAAGGAGAATAACCATGAAATATACTAAATTATTAATTCTATTTTTAATTGGTTTATTTATAAATATAACAAATGTAGAAGCAGAAACATTTATTAGAAAAGAAGTTGAAAACAAGAAAGTAAGTATAAGCCTAAATTCTAATAAGGGATATGCTGGTGCACTTGATGCAACTATAAGCCTTACAGGACGTGTTTCATTTGAAAAAATCGAATGGGATCAATCACTTAAAGATTTAGCAATGAAAGAATGTATTTACGATAGCAAAAATAATTCAATTAGACTTCTTCTTGTAACAAAAAATAATAAACAGAATTTGTTAGATAAAGACGGAATTTTAAAAATAGGTATTGTTAGTGTTAAAAGTAATCAAACGGAAAGCTATAATTTAAGTCTATCAAAATTATCAATTACAAATTTTGACTTAGAAAAAACAGAAATAGATGATAAAGAACTAAAATCATCAGGTGAAAAAGAGTTTACAATAAAAATAGAAAGTAAAGAAACACCTTCATCAACAAATAAAAATCCAGATAACAAAAAGCCATCAGAATCAAATACTGATAAAGAAAAAGATGAAAATAAAGAAGAAGATAATGAAGATAGCACTATAAAAAATGACGATGAAAATAACACTGTAAATAACGACAAAGATGATATAAAAAATGATAAATCTACTTCAAATAAGAATGAAAAAAAAGATAATATCAAAAAATATCTTCCATATATAATTATCGGAATTATTATAATAGTTGTTGTTATTATAGCAATTTTATATTATATCTTTAGAAAAAAACAAAATTCAAAAAAAATAGAATTAGTGGAAAATCAAATAATAGAAAAAAAACCATCTAATGATAATTTGAAAGAGGAGTAGTAATAAGCTCCTTTTTTATTATATAGGTTAATAAATATGTGTAGAGTTAGGTGTATATAATAATATAAAATAATACTTAAAATAGAAAAAATAATTATAGTAATTTAATTTTTAATAAAATAATAGATATAAAAATATGAAATAAATTACAAGAATTAAAAAAACTTTCAGAAGTTTATAAAATATTTTAGCATTCAAAGTAACAGTTTACATAAAAAATGTTATTAGGACTTTTTTTCTTTATTTATTGCCAAAATATCCATAAATATGATAATATAAATATATATAAAAATAGGGTAGGTGGTCTTTGATGGACGAAAAGCTAGTTGAGGTTTTAAATAAAATAGAAGGTATTGCAACAAAATATGAAAATGAATATGCTAATAACTATGCAGAAGAAATTCTTGAAATACAAGAAAAAAGAAAAGAATTGGAAAGTTCTATTAATGAATCTAGAGTACAAATAACAGAATATCTTAATAGAGAAAACACCAACTATAATAATTTAGAAAATAACTTTAAAGCTATCTTTGATACCTTTTATAATGATGCCCTAAAAACTGAAAAAGAAGCAAAAAGAAAATTAACAGAAACAGAAGAAGAAAGACGAAATGAAATATTACAATTAGAAGCTAAGATAGAAAGAATTTCTAAATTAAGTAATGATTACAAACTTCAAATAAAAAAAGAAAAAATGGATATTGCTAGTGCTAGTGTTAGAGCAAATCCTGATCCTAAAAAGATGGACGCAATGAGAAAACATCTATCTGCAGTTGAAGAAGAATTGAAAACTTGTCGTAAAGAATCAAGAAATTATAAGAAAAAAATAAAGGGTCTAGAAGCAGAAGCTAAAACTTTACAAACAAATTATGAAGAGGCAAAAAGAGATAGAATTGAAATTGGAGCTCAATATGAGGCTTACAGAAGAGGATATTCTTTCCAATATGGTGAAAAAAAAGATGGCAGCAAAGAACTAGAACTACAATTAATTCCAAGACGAGTTAGGGTAATGAAGGAATGTGAATTACTTGAAATAAAAATAGATGATATGAAAGAAGAAATAGAACAATTAAATGAAAGAGAAAATTTCTTATCAATATCAGCTAAAACAAGAAAAGAAAATATAATTAAGATGCTTCAAGAAGGCGTGGAGTTCGAAAAAATCGAAAAGGAAGTAGAACTACTAGCTTCATATATCAATGATGAAGCTAAAAAAAGTCCTGACGAAATAAAACAAGAAATAGAACAATTCAAAGAAGAAATAGCTAATAAGGACTACACCAATAAACAGGAATATCAAAGAGATGAAAATATCAAAAAGATATACCAAAAAAGATTAGAAGAAACGACAAATGAAATAGATAAAGCAAATAGTGTTATTGCTAATTATAAAACAACATCTGAAAGAGAGTTAGAAGAATACCAACAAAGTATTAAGTATTATACAGAAAAGAAACAAGAATTAACTAAAAAATTTATAATGAGAAATAACAATCTAGAATCAAATGGAAACGTTGATGTCGTTATGAATAGAATTATCGCTAATCATATTAAGGAAATAAGTGAAAAAATTGATAAACTTGAAGAAGAATATTACAATAATATAATAAATCTTGAAGAAGTTTCTATATTAGAAATGAATAAAGTAAAAGAAAACAAAGCTCACTTAGAACAAGAACAAGAACTTTTATCTAAAAATCTTCAATCAATAACAAATAAACTATCGGATAAAAATAATTATATAGATACAATAGAAAAAGTAACAGATTCAATTAAGCTTGCCCAAATGGAGGATAATTTGGCTAAAGCAATAATAAGTAAACAAGAAACAAAAGAAATTCTTTTAAATGAATTTAAAGAAGCATACCAAAATAGTCAAAAGAAAACTAATAATAGTACACCAGAACAACAACTTTCTGAAGCTGACATAGATTTAATGAATAGAATAATATCTCATAATGATAACACAGATGGTTATATGATGGGAACAACAGAAGTTGGACTACCAAATGAAATAGTTGTAAATCATGAGGCAATTCAACCAGTATTAAGTCAAGAGCCAGAAGAAACATTAACAAAAAGTTTTGAACAATTACCAATAGGATTACCTGGAGAAACAATTGATGGAACTAAAGTAGGAGAAATAGATCCGAAAATAGTAGCTAAAATAAAGGAAGGAAATCAAAATAGTGATACTATAGATGAGCCTCAAGAACCAGAAGAACAAATGCCAGAAGAAGAGGAAGAAGAAATAGAGGAAGTATTTAGTATTAAGGATATTCCAAGAAAATTAAAAACAGCAATTAGAAATTTACTTAAACGCTATCCTATATTAACAGCAGCAGCAACTGCTATCGTAATAGGAATAGGAATTTTAGGATTTGGAAATTCTAAAGAACTAGCAGCAACTGGTAGTGTTGTAACAGAAACAACACTTGATGGAAAAGATGACGAAACTGCTAGAATAGGAAGTATTCAAACAGATACAGTACCAATTGAAGTACACGAGTCAAGTGACTATGATTTTGGTGGAAAAAATAAAACAGGAAAAGTAGAAGGTGAATCAAAAAGAGTTGCTGTATCATTTATTGATAAAAATACTGGTCAAATTATTGAAGTAGAAAGAGAAGAAGGAAAATCAATAGAAGAAGCTATAAAAGAAAATAATATTGATATTGATAATTCCTTAGTAAGGGTTCTTTTAGAAGATAAAGGATGGGTAGATGTATCCGTAGATCAAATTAAGGAAGAAATGTCAAGAGAAAAACAAAATATAACAGAAAATTATGATTTTAATATGACAGATGCCCAAATAAAAGATGGCAAAATTATCCTAAGTGATGAAAATAGTGAAAATAAAATAGAAATTGATACGACCAAACTATCAAAAGGAACAAACCAAATAGATGCATTAGGAAGTGACGGTAAAACCTACACTGGTAAGGTTGAGGTAGTAGAACAAAACAAGCTAGATGAAAATGGTAACGAAGTAAAAGGATGGTCATTTGCTAATATTGGGGAAAATGCTAAAAAAATTTTTGATGGTAACAAGGAACCTGCAAAAACAAGATTAATTGATGATGAATCAAAAGACCAAGAAGATTTGGTAAATAATATAGTAGAAGGAATGGCAAATGAAGATTACATTGTAGATACATCGGCATCAACTGTAAATGAACATGGTAGAGGAAGAATGTAGAGGGGATGAATAATAATGGAGAATAGAATAAACAAGTTACTAACATTGAAGAATAATAAAAAATATGTTGTATTAAATCAAGCAATATACAAAGATAAAAACTACTTTTATGTCGTTAGAGTAACAGAAGACGAAACAGACGTGTTAGATGAATTTAAAATTTTAGAAGAATTTGAAAAAGATGGAACTAAATATGTAAAAACAGTAAAGGATCCAGGCTTATTAGAGTTATTATCTAAATATTTAAAACCAAGAGCATAGAATAAGGAGGTTGTACAAATGGACTCACAAATAAAAGGACAACTTTATGATATCATTTCTAAAGCAAAAAGTTCTGATACCAGTACATTAGTTGAGGTAGAAAACTATAAAATAAATAAAGAAGACGTAGAAGAGTTCCAAAAATTAAAAAGGCAACTTGAAATAATTACTGAAAATAGTAGATATGTTAAAAGTACTGATACTATTTTAGGTACTGATATTTTAAAGCCTAGATTTAGAAAAGCAGATGAAACAGAAGAAGAATATGTACAATTTCTCCAGGAGTATTATGCTATATATTTTAAAGAAGCAAAAAATAAAACGCCAAAAAAATCAAATCAAAAAACTATTAAATCAAAAAAAGAAGTTACTACTAACAATAGTTCTCTAACAACTAATCAATCAAGTAGAATGCTTGACTTAAATGAAATATCATACATTGACTTAGCAAAAGATAATAAAAAAACATATAAGACTGATCCATCAAATAAAATGCTTGATTTACAGGATTTACCACATATTGATTTAGTAAGAACACAAGATATAAAATCACAAACTAATCAATCAGATAAAATACTCATACCATCTGCTGATTTAACAAAAGATGATAAAAAAACAGATAAAACTGATACGTCAAATAAAATGCTTGATTTACAAGAATTATCATATATTGATTTAACAAAAAAGAAAATATCACAAAATAACACATTAGACAAAATATTAGACTTAAAAGAAATACCAGGAATAAATCTAACAAAGGAAGTATCAGAAGAAAAACTTGAAGAAGAAAATTTAGAAGAAACAGAAGAGGAAGTAGTTTCTATAATAAATATTCCAAAAATTATCTGGGAAAGAATAAAGCAAATAACGTTTATTAAAAAGTCAATACAATTTTTGGATAAAATAATCAAACAAAATAAAAAAGAAGAAGAAAAAGTAATTGAAAAAATAAAAGAAACAACACAAGAACTTAGTAAAGAGGAAATTATTAAAAAAGATAATTCAGATAATATAAAAAATCAATTATGTAATAGAAATGATGTGTTTAATATAAGTGATAATATAGATAAAATAATTATAAATGGTGTTGAACCACTAACAGGTACTTTTAATAGTACAAGTGAACTATTTAGCAAAATAGATAATGGTACAGCATATGATTATAGTGAATTAGAGCAAGATAGAATAGCAAATGTAAAAAGTACTATAAGTCCAGAAATGGATAATTTCTATATTAGTAAAATAATTAAAAAAAATAATGATGGAAGTATTGAGTATACAAATTCAGTAGACAACAGTAATTTGGATAATGTTATATTTGAAGTTAGTAGTAGAGATATACCAGAGTATGTATTTGCTAGATATAGTGGAAAAAATATTAAAGATTCATATAAATCTCAAGGAAATATCCAATCAAAAGCAATGTAAAAAATGGTGAATTGTAAAAGTAAAAGCCAGAAAAATTTTATGTAACTATAGTGTAAGAC
>CANORV010000048.1 GCA_947569245.1 uncultured Mycoplasmatota bacterium
TGACTGTAATAAATATGGAACAACAAGTGATATAACACTTCCCTATAATACTGAAGTAGGATACCTTGCATCAACTACTAACAATATAACAGGAATATATGACATGTCAGGTGGTTCCTTTGAATATGTAATGGGAATAATGACTAATCAAAGTGGACAACCATTATCAGGAAGAAATGCAAGCAGTCACTCAGGATTTATTGGTGGATATGGAGAAGGAGGAAGTCTTGCATCAGGCTTATCATGGCAGGAAGAAAAGTATTATGATAAGTATGCTTATGGAACAAGTATATCAGATTATACAAGAGGGCATTTAGGAGATGCAACAGTAGAAATGGGACCATTTAAAAGCATAATATATGCTAATAATTTAGCTAGACAGATTAGTTCCTGGTATGCTACTCAAGCATTCTTTCTTGACGTAGTTTCTCCTTGGATTCGACGTGGATGTGGACGCATAGATGGATTAGAGTCTGGCATATTTGCAGCTGGTTCTGGTCATGGCTCAGCAGATAAAAGTAGTGGTTTCCGAGTTGTCTTAACCCCATAATTTATATAATTATAAAAATAGGTTTACTTGAAATGATAGTGAACTTATTTTTTTGCTTGTTATTGGATAAAGAATAGAGTATAATTTAATTAGAATAAAGGTAGGTAAAGCTATGAAAAACAGAAAAGTATCATAGTAGTTATAATGATAGTTTTAGCTGTTTTTTTAGTTGGTACAAGCTATGCATTATGGCAAATTACTCTAACTCAAGAGTCAACTAATGTAGTAACAGCAGGTTGCTTTAATATAGAGTTTCAGGATAATAACCCAATTACCTTAGAAAATGCTGTACCAATAACAGATGATGAGGGTAGTAAACTTACTCCATACTCATTTACTTTAACAAATACCTGTGATACTTTAGTAAAATATCAAATAAACTTAGAAGTATTAGATTCTACAACGCTAAATAATGAATATGTAAAAACAAAATTTGAAGATAAAAATCCTACTCAACTTACAGCTAATAATCTAGTTGTAAAAACACTTAGTAATACTTCTTTTTCTTATAATTTAGATGAGGGAGTTTTAAGCAAAAAGGGAAGTAAAACATTTAATTTAAGACTATGGTTGAATGAAACAACAGAAGCAGTAGAGGATGCAATGAATAAAGTATTTGAAAGTAAGATTGTAGTAAATACTGTTCAAAGTATAGATAACTATACAGAAGATATCTTAAATGGAGCAGACCCAGTATTAAAGACAGACTTAATTCCAGTAACTATTGATAATGATAGAACTGTAAAAAAAGCAGATACTAAGTAAAAATGGTATAGTTATAGTGAAAAGATATGGGCTAATGCTGTAATATTAAAAGACAAAACAAAGTAATATGCATTAAATACAGTAATACCAGAAAGTGATATCGAGTCATACTTTGTATGGATACCAAGATATAGGTATAAAATATTTAATGATGAGACGTATTCTGGTTTAACTGAAATAGAAGATAGAGTTCAAACAATTGAGGTTGAGTTTGAAACAAAAGATGTAAATGTCTCAAATGGAAATCATAAAAACGAATGGTTAACGCATCCTGCCTTTACGTCTTTTAACTCAAATGGAATGTGGGTAGGAAAGTTTGAAACAAGTAAATCAAATAATGCATTAGATAATTCATTTAATGCTATGGGAGTCCAGATAAAACCAAATGTAGTAAGCTATCGAAATATTCAGGTAGGAAATGCCTTTTATACAAGTTATGCATATAAAAGAGAAATGAATTCTCATATGATGAAAAATAGTGAATGGGGTTCAGTTGCCTATTTACAGCACTCCAAATACGGTTCTAATATTAGCATTAGACTTAATAATAATAGTAATTATTTAACAGGATATGCATCAGTTAATGAACCGACATGTGGATATACTAATGACAATCGTGATTGTAATAAATATGGAACAACAAGTGATATAACAGTTCCCTATAATACTGAAACAGGATATCTTGCTTCAACTACTGGAAATATAACAGGAATATATGATATGTCAGGTGGTGCTTGGGAATATGTCATGGGAGTAATGACAGATTCAAATGGTAAGCCATTATCCGGAAGAAATGCAAGCAATCACTCTGGATTTATTGGTAGTTTTGGAGAAGGAGGATCTCTTGCATCAGGATATTCTTGGCCGGAAGAAAAATATTATGACAAATATAATTATGGTACAAGTCCATCTGATTATACAAGAGGACATTTAGGGGATGGAACTGTTGAAATGGGACCATTTAAGAGTATAATATATGCCAATAATCAAACTAGACAAATTAGTTCCTGGTATGCCGACAACGCCTACTTTGTCTACACAGCCACTCCTTGGGTCAAACGTGGTGGTGAGTACATTACTGGTTCAGAGACAGGTATGTTTGCATCAGGTTATGATGTTGGCTCAGTCGTTACAAACAGTGGTTTTAGAGTTGTCTTAGTACCATAGGTGTATCCTTTTTTAATACAAAAAGTAACTATAATTTTTTAAATTGTGATATCAATCAATGGTTGATACTTATGTATTTTTTGTGTTTATATGATGATTTGTAATTTTTATTCCTATTGGTTTTCTACATAGTTGAGTGTCAATGTTATTATTGATACTCTTTTCATATCTTATATTTTTGTATTTGCTTTTTTTTATTAGAAACTGTATAATTTTATTATACAAGTAAGGGGATTATGTGTATGAATAGATGGATACGGAATTTGAATATATTTTATATCAGAATTTTTTTAGTAGTATTACTGTTATTTTTAGATTATATATCTTTTTGTCAATTGAATGATTTAGTTTTAATTGTTTTATATTTGATACTTGTATACGATTTATATATAGATATTACTTTAAAAATACTAAATAAAAAGTTCAATTATGATTTATTTGTTTTAGTATTGATTTCCTTTTTTCTATTTGTAACCAGTCAGTTTAAAAATGCTATTTTAGTTGTTTTATTATATCAATTGTTAAATCGTTTAGTCGTTAGTTTTATGGAGTATATTAATTGTGAATTTGTTAGTGATTTTTTAATTGATGATAATTTTTATCATAAAATTGATAGAAAAAAGACTAATAAAAATAAGATAAAATTAGGAGATTCTGTTACTGTTTTAAAAGGAGAAAGAGTATTAGTTGATGGTGTTATAATAAAGGGAGAATCTTTATTTAAAAGTCCTTTTTCAAGAGATTCAAGAAATCTTAAAATAAAAGAAGGTGGCAAATTACTAGCTGGTATGATTAACTTGCAAGATTCTGTTTTAATGAGGGCTACTTCAACAGAAAAGACTACACTTCTTAGTAAGCTTCTTATTTATATGGATAAAACGAATAAAAAACTTAATAAACTAGATACAAAATTTAATAAAGTTATTAAGACAAGAAACTTTTTTATATATTTAGTTATTATTGCATATATACTTATTAGTGTTTTTATAATAGATAACTTTAATGTTTTTAGACTTAATTTAGTTTTAGTTTTACTATTTTTTACTACTTTTATAGGTATTAAGCAATTTTTGCCTTTTGTTCATTATGTTACACTTTATAAATTGGCAATTAGAGGCATTATTATTAGAGACTTTAATACATTAGATAAGTATTCTTCTGCAAAATTAATTATTTTGAATAAAACTGGAGTTGCAACAGTGGGAGAGTTTTCTATAACAGAAGTATGTGGTGATAGTAATAAAATATTTAAATATTTAAATTATGCTGAAGCAATGAGAGATGATAGAATAGCTAAAGTTATAAAAGATTATAAGTATCAAAAAGTTGATAAAAATAAGATAAGTGATTATAAGTTTTATGAGGGGGAAGGAATTACTTTAAAATACGGAAAAGATAATATTTGTGTTGGTAATTATTATTTATTTAAAAAAAATGGTATAACTATCGATTTAGATAGTATAGATAAAATAGGTACTATAATATATGTAGCAGTTAATTCAAAAGAAATTGGTTATATTGTAATTTCTGATATGATAAAAACATCTATAATAGAAGATGTTAGTATCCTAAAAAAGAGTGGTTTTAATGTTTTAGTAATGTCATCAGATAATTCTAGTATAACTTGTGCTGTTAATAGAGAAATCGGTTCTTGTGAATGTTATTCTAGTTTACTTACTGATGAGAGACAGTTTTTTATTGATTTTGTTAGAAATAGATATAAAACAAAAGCTTTTTATATAGCAGATAATGTAACAGATAAATTTTTAGAGTACAGTGATTTTGGTGTTACTTTAAATGTTGATTCTTTTAATACAATATCTAGTGATATTGCTATAATAGACGATGATATTTCACGAATTATTGATGTTTGTACTATTAGTAAAGCCTATAAAAATAGTAAGTTTCTTTTTATAAGTTTATATATTATTATTAGACTGATTCTTTTAATATTTGCATTATTAAATATTATTAATATATGGGTTTTAGTATTTGGTGAATTTATTTTAATAATAATGATGATAATTGTTGTACTTAGAATAATTAATGATAGAAAGTAGGGATAAAATGACAGATTTAGAAATTGCTAAAAGTATTGAAAAATTACCAATGAAAGAAATTGTTTCTAAAGCAAATCTTTCTTTAGAAGATGTTTATTTTTATGGTGATGACTTTTGTAAAATTATAAGTGGTACAAAAGAGAAAAATGGTAAGGTTGTGCTTGTTACTGCAATGTCTCCTTCTCCATATGGTGAGGGAAAGACAACAGTATCAATTGGGCTTCATGATGCTTTATGCAAACTTAACAAAAATAGTATGCTTGTTTTAAGAGAACCTTCCTTAGGGCCAGTTTTTGGAGTAAAAGGTGGAGCAGCAGGTGGAGGATATTCTCAAATTATTCCAATGGATAAAATCAATTTGCATTTTACTGGTGATTTTCATGCAATAACTAGTGCTAATAATTTATTATCAGCAAGTATTGATAATCATATTTTTCAGGGAAATGAACTTAATATTGATCCAAAAACAATTTGTTTTCATAGATGTCTTGATATGAATGATAGATTTTTAAGAGATATAAAAACAGATACAAGAAAAGAAAAATTTAATATTACAGCAGCAAGTGAAATTATGATGATTTTTTGTTTGGCAGAAGATATTTATGACTTAAAACGTCGACTAGGTAATATTTTGATTGGGTACACTTATGATAAAAAACCTGTTTTTTGTAAAGATTTGCATGTTGATGGGGCAATGACTGCTTTATTAAAAACGGCAATGTATCCTAATCTTGTTCAAACACTTGAAGGAAATCCAGCTATTGTGCACGGAGGACCTTTTGCTAATATTGCTCATGGTTGTAATAGCATAGTAGCAACAAAACTCTCTAGATCTATTTCTGATTATGTTATAACAGAAGCTGGTTTTGGAGCTGACTTGGGTGCTGAGAAGTTTTTTGATATAAAGTGTCGTCATAATATAGAACCAGCATGTACTGTAATTGTTGCAACTTTAAAAGCCATAAAATATAATGCTAATATTTTAAAAGATGAAATATCAAAAGAAAATCTTGAGGCAATAAAGTCAGGGATTTGTAATTTAGAAAGACATATTGATAATATGAAAAAATTTTCAAAAAATGTTTGTGTTGTTTTAAATAGATATAACACTGATACAGATGATGAGATAGCTTTTGTTAAAGATTTTGTAACTTCTAAAAATGTTTTATTTGGAGTTAGCAGTGCTTATAGTGATGGAAGTAATGGAATAATAGAATTTGCATCTGATATGGTAAAACTTTTAGAAAATGAAAACAAGTTTAAATTTTTGTATGATTTAAATGATGATGTTTTGGAAAAAATAGAAAAAGTAGCAACAGAAATATATGGAGCTTCTGAAGTTGTATATTCTGATATAGCAAAAGAAAAAATTGTTGATATAAATAAATTTGGTTTTAATAAATATCCAATTTGTATTGCTAAAACACAATATTCTTTTAGTGATAATAGTAAAATGCTTGGTGCTCCTAGTAATTTTAAAGTTTTTGTAAAAGATATTAATGTTTATAATGGAGCAGAAATTATTACTGTTTTACTAAATGATATTATGACAATGCCAGGTTTATCAAAAAGACCAAGTTATGAAAAAATAGATGTTGATGAGAATGGAGAAATAATTGGTATTTTTTAGAAAAGATGTTTCATACTATTTGTAGGTGAATAGTATGGAATTTTTTAATATAATAGGAAAAAGCTTTGGATCATTAGTTATTTTATTTCTTATCACTAAGTTAATGGGAAGAAAACAGGCAGGACAGCTTAATTTGTTTGATTATATAATTGGTATTACGATTGGTAGTGTTGCAAGTGCTATGATTCTCGATAAAGATGTAATGTTTTTAGAAGGAACAGCAGCTGTTTTGGTATATGGAATTTGTGCTTATTTAATAAGTATTATTACTACGAAAAGTATTGTTTGTAGGAGACTTATTATTGGTAGTCCTTCAGTATTAATAGATAATGGAAGAATTTTATATAATAGTTTGAGGGAATCAAAGATAGATGTTAATGAGTTGTTACAAGAAGCAAGAAGTAATGGATATTTCGATATAAGCCAGATTGAATATGCTATTATGGAACCAAATGGTAGGATAAGCTTTTTGTTAAAGAATAAATATAATCAACCAACACTCAAAGATTTAAAACTTAAAGTAGATTATCAAGGACTTTGTAGTAATTTGGTAATTGATGGAAAAATTATGCATAATAATTTAAAACAGATAGGTAAGGATGAAAAATGGCTAATGAAGAGGATTTCTAATAATGGTTATGACTGCTTAGATGATATAATTTTGGTTACTTGTGATAGTAAAGAGAAACTTACTATTTTTGAAAAAAATAAAGACGTTTCAAAAATACAAGTTTTGGAATAAATTTTATTTTTTATGTAAAAAAAGAACACCTAAGTGTTCTAATCAACATATTCATTTAATGGTTTTGTTCTATATTTTAATTCATCCATTTCATAAGTACCAATAAAACCAGCAGGACCATTATACAAATCTGGAAGTCTGTTTACAACTGTTGCACAAGTTAATTCAACTGTTTTAGGTCTATTAATTACTAGAGTTGTATCTGGTTCTCCGTGAATTGTCCATTCATTTTTATCAAATTCATCTTTAGCATAAACTTTTCCAACACATTTTGTTTCAAGTGTTATTCCTTCAAGTGTTTCAGTAGTAACAACAGCACTCATACCAGTTGCATCACCTTGTTTAATAGTCATGTCTAATGTTTTAGAAAAAATATCTTCTTTATATGTTTCAGGTATACATTTTTGAGTTTGATTTTTTACAGTTAAGCCTAATTTGTTACACAACCATCCATTTACATTCCACATATAACTTGGTGAATAATTTCCACTTTGAATAATATTGTTTCTTTCATCATCACTTATTTTATCGACACTAGCAACCTTTTCATTAAATTCTTCTAAAGTATATCCAGCACCATGAGCCTTAGCTAAAGCAATACCGTAATCTTCAACATTATACCAAGATTCACCAGTTATTTTTGTTATTTTATGAGTAGATGATGCTAGAGCACTAACAAGACTACCCCAGTAAATATCTTGATAACCAGAACCTGCAATAGTACAGTTGTTAGCCTTAGCTAGATAATCTATTTGATTAGTTAAATTAGGATTTGAATTCATTGAATAAAAAGCTTCTTCACAAGTAGTAATTGCATTAATTCCTAAACTTGCACAAAGTAGAAGGGCATCTTCGACATCTTTTAATAAACTCATTGTTGTGATAATTGCAGCATCAGGTTTTGTTTTTTCTAAAACATCCCTGGCATTAGTCATTGACTCAACAATTATTCCTTTTTTATCACTACCAATTATATCACCAATGTCTTTACCTATTACTTCAGGATTGATATCAAGTGCACCAACGATTTCTCCGCCTTTTTCATATACGTATCTCATTGAATAAACTGCCATTTTACCAGTACCAATTTGTACAACTTTAAATTTTCTTTCCATAATTTTCCTCCGTATTTTCTACTGCTATATTTTATACTACTATAAAATATATAAAGAAACAATCTTTTGAAGGGTTGTTTTATTTATTTTACGTAAAATTTTTAAGTTTTTATATAAAAATATTTTTGAGAAAAACCGATTATTTATGTTATAATTATTTTAATAATATAATTAGATTAATAATAATAGAGGGAATGATTATATGTATATGAAAAAAATAAATAAGAGTGGTTTTACAATGATTGAAATTATGGCTGTTTTTGTAATTCTTGGGATAGTTATGGCTATAACAATACCGACAATTAGTTATTTTTTAAAAGGAAACAGTAAAGATTACTATAGTAAATTAGAAAAAACTATCTCCTCATCAGCTCAAGATTATTTTAATGATTATAGAGTTAATTTACCAAAAGAAATAGGTTATGTAAAAAGAGTAGATATTAATATCATTCAAAGTCAAAAATATATAACAGAGATTTTAGGTATAGATAAAAAAGCTTGTAGTGGAGATGTAGTAACTCAGAAGAGGGCAAATGGTAATTATTCATATACAGCTTGCCTAAAATGTGAAAGAAAAAAAGATGGAAGTTATGCTTATGTAAGTGATAATACAGAATGTGGTTATAGTGAAGATAATAATGGTAAATTTACTATTTTAATAGATGGACTTGGAAATAAAGATAATGTTAGAGTTCCTCAAGGTGAAAGTTATACTATTCCAAATGCTAAAGCTTATGTTAATGGACAAGCACTTACTACAATAAAGCCAATGCCTCTTAGTATTGATACAAATATTTTAACAACTTATAAAATATATTATAATTATAGATCTGTTATTAAAGAGTTAAAAATAACAGTATATGACCCAAAAGAACCTGTTTTAAATAATATTACAGCACTTGTAAATAATACTAATTATACAAGTGGAACTTTTGTTAATAAAGATGTCGATTTAAAACTTAGTGCAACAGATTGGACTAAGGCTAATATATATGGTTCAGGAATAGATTATTTTGAGTATCAGGTAAATGATGGACAAATTCAGAAATTGAAACCTACTACTACTGATAATAAAACTTATACATATGATGTTAAATTTAAAGATAGTGGTACTTATAATATAAATGTAAGAGCTGTTGATAAAGAAAAAAATAAATCAACTAAGAAGACATTTGTTGTAAAGATTGACAAGATAAAGCCGACTGGAACTATAACTGTATCAGGAAATGGTGGTTATAATGGGTTAAGTATCAAAGCTAATCTTTTGGCAAATGACAATAATGGTGGTTCTGGTGTTAAACAGATGTGTTTACAGGAGTCAAGTGATATTAGTAGATGTAGTTTTGAAAATTATGTATCTAGTAAAAATATAACATTAAGTGGTCCTCTTGATGGAAGAAATAGAACAGTACATGTTTGGTATAAAGATGGTGCAGGAAATATTTCGGAAGCAACTACTTCACAAGAATACAAGACATATACAGAGTGTAGTCAAGTAAATTACGCAGCTAATTTTAGTAGTTGTAATAAAGTATGTGGTGGTGGAACACAACAAAAGATAGCAACTGATAAATTTACTGGAAATACTTGTAGTAGTAGGACAATAAGTCAACAATGTAATACCCAAAGTTGTTGTTCAAGTACAACTGTAACGGGTTATGGAACATGTAGTAAAACTTGTGGTGGTGGAGTAAAACAAGTTTTTAGAGTATCCAATTATAATGGACAAAGTTGTTCTACGGCAGCAGAAACTATTCCTTGTAATACACATCCTTGTGGTCCAGTTAGTTCAACACTTGCAACTGATGCTAGTGGTAATAAATTAATGATTTGGAATTATGACTATGTTTTTCCAAATGTAAATCATGCTGGATATGGAGATGCTAGTAGTCGTGGTGTTAAATTAATATTTGTTGATGAGTATGCAGGAGCACAGATATATAGTGGAGATAATACTAGACTGGCACTTTATTCATCATGTAATCGTAGTTATAAAAATGTTAGTAGTTCTTGTGGTGGTACATATGCTATGGATACTCATAATATTACTGATAAAAATATTACAATTCAAACAGGACAGCTTGATACTTGGAAAAAACTTACTTATCCTGATAGAGCATCAATGGGAAAAGGAATTGAAAGTAGCCATAAATATATTCAGTGTCTTTATAATAGTGCTGGTACTACTGCTGAAGTACAAAAGGCACATGTTGCAGATAAAATAGATTTTGATTATATGTTTTCAATAGAAAATTGTACTAAAGTTAGCAGTCGTAATACTAGATGTGATATGAGAGTTAGATTAAAAATGACATTTTATAATCCAGTTGTTAATATAACATCTACGGAGTCTAAGTTAGAGAATATGGATGATAGTTGTTCACAACTTGCTCCATATAGGACGCTTGATCAGTTGTTACCTACAACGATGCATATACTTGGTTATGTATTTTATTCAGATGATGGAGAATCATATAAATCACTTTCTCATGTACAATCAACAGATATTAGACCATTCTTTGTTGAAAGTCAGAATGCCTTTAGATAGTTATTAGATGTTAATTTGTTTTGTTAAGTTAGGTTAATGTGAGAAATATTCTAGTTAAATGAAATTTGTAAAGGGGCTATAAATGAAATAGTTCTCTTTAATTTTTTAAAACTCGTTTTGTACTTTATTTTATAATGTTAAATATATAATAAACAATGGTGTAAAAAGTATTATTAAATTAATTTAGACAATACTTTTTTCTATTATTTAAAGACTAGGTAATTTAAAAACTTATTTAAGAGAAAGGCATTTGTAAAATATTTTTTCTTTTCTTGATAGTTTGTTTTAGTAATGATAAAATATATAATATAAGATAGGAGTTTTGATGATTATGAAAAAGGAACACGGGTTTACTTTAGTAGAAGTATTAACAGTTTTAGTAATAATTGGAATAATACTAGCAA